>JAKACM010000143.1 GCA_021821465.1 Bacillota bacterium | reverse complement strand
TCGAGTACACGCTTCTCGGTCCATGGGGCGAAAGCCACCCCCGAGCAGACGAATCCTGTGAGGACTGCGGGTTCCGAAAGGAACCGAAGAAAGCCGAAAGAGATTATCGTAGGTTATTCTAACCAGGAATCATGATGAAAATTGAGTTCTACAATCCGGAAATGTGTTGTTCATCGGGAGTCTGCGGCCCTTCTCCTGATCCTGACCTGATTCGGACGACCAAGGTTATTGAACAACTGAAAAGTTCTGGCCATACCGTAAATCGCTATACGATGAGCCGCACTCCTATAGCGTTTTCATCGAACGAGGCCGTATATAAGGAATTGCTGTCAAAAGGGCCGAAAATACTGCCGATGGTTTTTGTGGACGGTCGCATCGTATGCGAAGGCCGGTATCCTTCTCTAGACGAAATGCTGGCCGCAGCACAGTGATGCCCTCCCCGCTCCAAGACCAGTAAGACAAGGCACAGAGGCTTTCATTCAGTTTGCCCACTATTTGCGCAAACTGAAATCCCAAGTGATGATTGCCATCCCTGCCCGTAGTGGGAAGGGGAGATCCGCTGGATTCGGACACAACGTCATCAATCTCTAGATCGATAGCTCTGCCAAATTCTAGTGAAAACACCCGCCCATGAAAGACAAAACCACCAGGCACAATTGGCGGGTGAAGGCCCATTTGGTCTGGTCGCCCGCCTTGTCCATCCGGCACAGCGGCCCTATATCCAAGGCGTCTTCCCACTATTGGTGAGGCATAGGCGGCGCAGATGCACCGCCTATGCCTGGCTATCGCTAGATAGATTATCATTGTTTTCGATTCGCTGAGCAAGGGACTTCCACGTAATTTTGCCCAACAAAGTCCGGGAGCGATCTTGCACGTACAGCACTGGCCATGGCACGCGATTCATTAAGCGTACAGCATGCATCCAATCCTCAGGCATACCGACAACCCCGCGCCTTGAGTGTACGAATTGACCCATAGGCATATTTAATACAGAGGTCTGCAATGCAGTCCACCCCATAGTCGGCAACACTACAGTGTAAGAAGGCCACAAGTGGTGAATCTCTTCGGCCTGGAGGGCAACATAGCGGAGGACATCGGAGATGCCCACAACGCCTTGAATCTTATGGCGAAAATCTTTAACGACCAACGGCTCGTAACCACTGTCCCCATGCCAGCGAAATCGGAGCACAGAGGACAAAGTATCATTGGCACAGATGATGTCCTTTGGATCCACAGGTTCTATCCACGAGGGCATTGTTGGGATTCCCCTTTCGGACACATGCATTTATAAATACTGTTGGGCTATTCGGCCGATCAGGGCACCTATATGCCATTGGGTAATTTGAAGATTGGTATAAGTTTCGTAAAGCGTATAGTGCAGACTTGCCGACCAACTGCACAGCATGCCGTCCCACCACGCTTGGGAAGCGTGGCTGAGCGGTTGGCCACTAACCCGGTGCAGACCCAATGAGACCATGGCCAAAGCAAAATAGCTGCGCATTGTGTCCGGTAACGAAACCCATTGCGTTGTCTCTAAAGCGGGCCGCACCTCGTTTCTGGCGCTGTCTAGCCATTGCCGCAATTGGTTCTCGTCTTCGCGGCTCCGCTCATAAAGGACCAAAGCTCTTTGTGCACGATACCAGTTCCGGGCCCATTCCGCGGCATGCTCCTGCCACAAGACTAGCCACGGTGCTGGGTTCTGTTCGGTCAGAAGGGTATATCCTTCTTCTATAACGATGTGCCAATCAATATTGCGCGGATCCACATTGAACCGGATAAATGCTTCCACAGGCCAGGTAATCGCCGTCACGTCGCAGTTCTGCCAGCCTAAGATGGTTTGAGCGGTACGAGCCGTCTCGCTGGTGAGGGCACTCTGTCTTATGAGAACGTTTTGCCAGTCGCCATTATCCATCCACAACGGATTTTTTAACAGAATTAACGGCAAAGACGGGTCTATGGCAATGAGCTCAGGCCAGTTGATAACCCGCAGTGCCTCTTCAATCGAGACGACTTCACTCCATGCCTTCATGCACACTTGTCGGGTGGAAATCTCGAGGGAATTTTCTGCCGTTGCTAAATCCCATAGCTTTTGGCGTGCTTCTACAATGCGGCGCCGACCTATAATCCACGACGCTGCCCTAATCTGTCGCTCATCCAGCGAATTCAGTTGGCTCGCCCACCGTTGGTTTTCTTGTGCAATCAAGTTGTACCCCTCTTTTCCAATGATTCAGGGGCGACTTGTTCAATAACAAAGCCCCTGACCAAAATCCATTGATCAGGAGCCATTAGCCTACGCGGCGGACATTGCACGAGCCAGCTCCATGGCCCAAAATCTATTCATACAACTGTGATGACTTCCCCCAGCTGAACCCGGGATTCTTGGTTTACGGCGGCATATTCTCCGCTCGCTCCCCGAAGGCTCCGTCCGAGCCTTTTGGTGTTGTCTGACGGCACAGCTCTTTCAACCTATTCTCTAATAATATTTTACCACACAAAAGTGACCCGCGGTCAGGCTTTGATCCCCTTGCTTAACCAAGGACTTTTTCTCCGCTATTTTATAAAGTCGCTCCGCTGCCCGTCAGCCAGACCGCGTCCGACTGTCCCGGACTCCGGTGCAGCCGCGTCTCCCTTGAAACAAGATTTCCTAGGGCCATATACGGTGTAGCATCCGACAACGAGTTCTATATGTTGATCTGGCTCGTGTCGCCCGCGACCGATTCGAGGGTGACTTGGTAGCCCAAAGCTCCTCTACGAGGCTCACAGCATCAGAGAAATGTCGACCTCAGCCGAAGGTCATCTCCATGGTATCAAAGTCCTCACCACGGCGATCCCTGTTTTTTCATGGGGCAGATGCCCTGCAGGGGCATGGACGTCTCCTCCGAAAAGAGATTGTCCCTACAACGTCTGGTAGTACAAGGTCGTGCCACGTGCCACCCCGACATCAAGACGGTCCCCGACTCATCCACGTCCCTCATTTTTCCTCCGTGAGGGTGCCCGAACCCGGGGCGTGGGCGCCTCCTCTCTTTATCTCTTGTTCAGACGTTCCAGGCCTCATACCTTCCCCATGAATTCCGGCGTTGAGTTGCCGGTTTATTAAACTTTTCTTGCGACACGTCCAGATTTGCCAACGACACCTACCCTTCATTCACCATTCTCCCGATAAACGTTGCCACCCCGCCGCTGCCCTGGCATAATAACGGCAGATGCAGAGCAATGTTTATCGTCAATTCCGGAATTCCGGCTCCTTGAAGGATGGGAGCTTAGAAAAAAACTGGATTAACCAGTAGCGTTTTCGAGCTGGGCCGCGTGGCGATACGCGTCAGCGGCAGTTCCAGCATGCAGGCCAGTACAAGGCATCCCGCACGGATTCAGCGAGCCGATAGGTATGCGTCAACCGTATAGCATGGACACGAGGAGGCGCGGGAATACCGGGATTTCCCGCAAAACTCGACGAACTAGGTCATGGTGTTGGCCAGGAGATCCTTCCAAACGCCTAGCACAGAGGTTGGGCTAATAACACCTACTCATGAGAGAGGCGCTTTGGCATTCCCAAAGCGGCTATTCTCCCGTGCATCCAAAGACAAAGAGAGGGATCCGCCAATGACCGTTGTTGATGCGATTATCGAAATTCCCGAAGGTTCTGCGAATAAATATGAATGGGATGTCGGAACTCAACGAATTCGCCTTGACCGCATACTGTGGGGCGCTATGCACTATCCCGTCAACTACGGCCTAGTTCCTGACACATGGGCAGATGATAACGACCCCTTAGATGTCCTAGTCTTCAGTTCGCATCCCCTGTATCCGGGCATACATGTGAGCGTGCGCATTTTGGGCTCGCTGACGATGGTAGATGAGCACGGACCGGATGACAAACTGCTGGCCGTTGTCCACAATGATCCGCGCTGGTCCCATATTGCTCGGTTGACAGACATTGCGCCGCATCGCCTTAAAGAGATTCGCCAATTCTTTCAAGACTATAAAACGCTGCAGAATCTTCCCACCACCATCGGAGATTGGAACGGAGAATCTATTGCTATCCATCTTTTGCAGCGCTGCCAAGCTCAGCACCAGGAACGTCTGAAACAGTTGCACCAGAAAGAAGTTTAACCTCACAACAGAAAAACAGCAACGACTGCGAGACGTTAGGATGTCGCCACGCCCTCGGTTATTGCGTGCGGTGACATCCTGCGCCCATGGCAGGTCCCGTGGTGCCACAGAAAGAAACCGGCGGTTTAGGGAACGTTCACGCTGGGGTTGCCCCGACAAGACTTTTGGCGGTACGACGAATGTCTTGTGAGACAAGGTATCTGTGTGCTAGAGAACTGGAATGCGGAGACTCTGCACTGGGTAAGCCACCGAGTCGCCAGCACGGCCACCCGAACCCAACGGAAAATCATTGGCGCGGCATGATAAGGAAAGCACGTTTGTATCAATGCCTGACAAAAATCGCCAATCACATTAACAAACGCCAACATACATGCCCAGATAGCTCAGGGAGTAGGGACAGCGTCATTGGCCTACCCCAGAAAAGTCGTCCAAAATCTCGACAATTTTCGGTAAGTGTCTGTCATATATTGCAGGTATTGCAGGTATTGCAGGTATTGCAGGTATTGCAGGTATTGCAGGTATTGCGGGCATTGCAGGACACCCAAGACAAGCTACCCCGTCCCGCTGCGGTCGGAGGTGCGTGGCGTCGTCTGTTTCGGTCGGTTCCGGAGTGTTCGGCTAGGCCGAATAGGGGTGAGCCGGGAGATGCAACAGCCATGCTGTCGCATAGCGCAAGCCGACTCCTCGGCTCAGCGCCAACGCGCATTTGCCCCCTTTTTTCCACGGCCACCAAGAAAATGGCCAAAAACCAGATGCGCAAGGCCACTTTGGTGCGGTGAGGGAGTGTTCCTGCGGTGACCGGCGCCTGATGATGGCAGGCCGTGCATCGCTAGAGAGGAGCGGACAGACCGGTCCGCTCGGATCGCTGAACGGTCCAGAATTTCGTGCCCTGGCACTTCGGACAGACAAACCCATGGGGCCACCGCTGCTGGAACAGATGTTCTTCGCAGGCGGCTTTCGTTCCGAAGGTATCTTGCCACTCCAGCAATGTCATGGGGTCCCCTCCACTTCATACCGGGATTGTAACTGCCTTATACCAGGCTTCCTCCACTTTGGAGCGCCAACCTGAGTTATCTGGGGATGTATGAACACCAAACCATCCATTTTGAAAAGTAAGAATCTTTAAGCCCCATCCCCCCACACAACGCCTTCCGGTGCGGTGCCGAAGCGCCCCACAATGGTCTTCAGTAGGCGCCCCTTTGTCATAAATTATTCAGTGCGTTCTTGATGGCGTTTATCGCCGTGTTGTTGCGCATGTAATACACGCAGGCACCATCCTTCTGGGTGTTCACCAACCCCACATTGCGCAGCATGCTCAGATGATGAGATATCGTCGACTGGGGTTGCTTCATATGCGCCACCAGATCTTGCACGCACAGTCCGAATTGCGGCGCGTCACTGCTGGCGGGAACCATGCGGCAACATAAATCGCTTGTATTGCCAAGCAACCGGATAATCTCTAGACGGGTGGGATCACTCAACACTTTGAGCGCCCGGTCAAACGTGACAGGTGCATGCAGCAGCCATGTCTGCGCTCCCTGTTCCTCCATGATTCTCCCTCCTACCGATGCCCTTTATGGTAAAGCGCCTGAGTGATGATGACATTGCCAGTGTAGCATACTGCTTATCATTGCATCCATGTATATAGATGTATGGCCAGTAGAGAATATTATAGCTGGCTCTCTTGGGTGCTCCGTTACTGCTCTGATCGCAGGACTCTTGCCTTTGATGCGCGTTTCCAGTAACTTTATAGAAGCGGCTGCTCCTCCCGGGGAATCCTATTCCTAGAAGAACGGCCAAAGACCCCAAAAGCCGTACCAGCCAGCGGTGTGGCGACGCGCGTTAGGCAAAGTGCGGAAAGGCCTAGCTTAATAGGCGGTATTACTCATTAAGGCACGGATTTCGGCACAAGTTTATGACAACACTATCCAGTCTGGAGGATTCCATGTTAACTGCCTATGGGGCCACGGTCGTGACCTTGATGATGATATTTTACGCCTTTGAGGCGCGTTCTCCGTGGTTTACTTTTGCCTTCGCCATTTCTTGTTTGGGTTCGGCCAGTTATGGATTTCTTGCCGGAACATGGCCGTTTGGCGCTGTTGAGACCGTGTGGAGTGTCATTGCCCTTCGCAAATGGTACCAGTTGCGCAAAGAGAATCTCATCCATACCAATAACATTAGCTAAACGGCTGACCCCGAGAGTCTGACAGCCTCTCGGCCCGTGAGGAGTGTGGAACGGCTACTAACATCCCCTCTTATCCTGATACCGACATTTCTAGCAAGCATCCTCTCCGCCGCGACACGCGCTGCCTTCTAATTTCGGGCGAATAACAGTCTTTTGGAGGCGGGCCACGATTTTTTAGGCCTAGGACTCACTCCGAAAATATCTGATACCACTTGTCAGGTGATCCTTCATCCGATTAATGAGGTTTCTCCGTGCGCACCAAGCGCTCCGCTACCTCATCGAATTCTTCCTTCGAAATCAGTCCTTGAGCAAACCGCTCCCGGGCAACCTCTAGAGGATCCGCCGGCGGGGTTGGCGGAGGCAGTGTCCGAGGAGGCTGTGATGGCCGGCCTAATATTCGTGAAAAGAACAGCCACCCGAACACCGCCATCATACCCATTCCCACCAAAGGCAGGATCCACCATCCACCAAATCCCATCGGCATCGTCTCTACCCCCAATTTTTTGCTCGCACAGACCAATATTTCGCCTTGGCAATCAACGCGATCGCCGAGGTCAAGAGCTTCTAGATTTCCTTATTCCACTCCTTCAACGTCTTGGTGACTTCTTCCTCGCTGATGTTTCCGGTAATCTCAATGGTCTTGCCGTCTTCAGACAACGCGAACCCGTCAACATTGTTCAAAAATTCTTCACTCCCACACGAACATGCCCCGCTCGTGCATTCTGTTACGAGATCTTCCAGCACTTCTTTTTTAACCCCGTCAAACTCGACGATAACCTTGCCCTTCGGCGTTCCTTCCCGAATGTTGGCCACCTTTTTGATTTCCATCACGTTACCTCCTATCGACCTATGTGGATATATTAATGATAGCGAATTGCCTAGACAATGTCAATTGAAAGACCCTTGGTCTTGCTCCCCAATTTTTCCTCGAATGTCTCCACTGTGAAGCATTCACCCCGCAGGTAGTGTGGTCAGTGCCGCGACGTTTCTCGAAAGGGGAATAGGGAGCCGGGACGGCAAGACCGACAAAAGGCGAACATTTGCGGTAACTGAGGGTTTCCGTTCGCGTTGCCTGGTCAGTTTCCGCCTGCTGCACCGAGGCTGGAGTGTAGTGTTCATTATGGGCCTGCGTGTGCGCCTAAAAATCTTCCGGTAGAGTAAACACATGAACGCCATGGCATCGCGGCCCTTCATCAGTGGAACTGTGGCCCGGACGGCTGCGCCCAATCGGATCCGCGTCGAATACCGCACGACTGGGTCCCCAACATCTCATGAATCTTTGGATTCCCCGCACTTTCTCACCCTAGCCATGGGCAAAGCCTGTTCCAGTAACGACTCCAGTTCATCAAGCCACGGACCTTCCGCGGGTCCCTCACGCTCGACGGCTAAAGACGCCGCGACGTTCGCTTCCCGCACTGCCTGGATCATGGTCCGCCCAGCGGCTAGGCGAGCTACCACTGCCGCCGCATGCACGTCGCCTGCCCCTGTTGTGTCCACCGCATGGGTCTTACGCCCGGGTATATGCCGGGCCCCGGCCGCATCACCGCAGAGCCAAGCGCCACGGGCGCCGTCTCTTACAATGCTCCATGCCCCCGGGCGCAGGAGATGTTTCACCTGCGAGGCACCTTCGCACGCCGTCTCACATCCCGTAAGAATTTCACTCTCGCGGCGATTGGCACTGAAAATATCCACACGTTCAAGAATCGCATCAAGAATGGGCCCGCTGATCTGCCCCACCAAAGGTCCCGGGTCGAAAATCACGAGATGACTCCAAGGCAGGTGCGTGACCCACCCACGCAGGGCCCGGCCAGAATCGCGGGAAAGCAGGTCGTAGCCTGAGATGTACACGGCATCGCCCGGCTTGAGCCCAATGCTCTGCACATGTTCATCTGTCATCTCGGCCTCCGCGCCCAATGCTGTCACAAAAGTGCGCTCTCCACTGGGCTCCACCAGAGCCACGTCAAAGCCTGTGTCGCCCCGTGGCTCGGCTGCCATGGTTCCCAGAGTCTCCACGCCCATGCCCGCCAGTTCACGGCGTATCCACTGACCGAACATCCCGCTGCCCACCCGGCCGGCATAGGCGGCGGGAAGACACAGGCGGGAGGCTGCAGCAATGACATTAAAGGCCCCTCCCGGCGTGATTTTCCCCACACGGGCCATGACGTCCCCCCCTCGCGGGGGCAAGGTCTCAATATACATCATAATATCCATTACAATGCCGCTGACAACGACGAGCCGCTTGGGGGTATGCCACATCTTATGATCGGTCATGGACAGATTCCGGCTCCAAAGCCTCTACAGTGTCCGCGGACAGGCCCCCTGGGCTCATCACCAAAAATACAACTCCCGCAACGGCAAAAGCCAAGACCAATTCCAGGCTTGACTCTGCAAAAATTCCCGTCGCCAGGGGGCCTGTAAAGAAGGGCGAGGTGGTAAACAGCAACCCCGCAATCACGCCCGCAGTCCATGCTGACACAGCCGGCCAGCTGATCTTAGAGGTTCCTTGGCCGTACAGCAGAGCCAGCGAATACAATCCCCGTCTCCGCCACAATTGGTCGGTCAAAAAAATTCCCGCCCACGCTGCCAGGCCGATTCCTAGAAGAAGAATGAAGGATTCAAACGGGCCAAAGAAGTTTTTAGCTATGAGCACAACGTAAACCGTACCCGCGGCCATGATTGCAGCATCAATCATCACCGTTTTATACCGCGGAAGGGGCACAAACATATTCAGGAGATTGAGCCCCGAAGAATACAGGCTCAGGTCCGCTTCCAGGATCAGCCCCCCCGCTGCCGTTATCAGGTAGGGAACCGCCGCCCACGTCGGCAGGGCCGTCTGAATGATTTTGATCGGATTGGCGCTGGTCGCCAGCGCTGTCACGTGAGTCGCCAGCAGCATCCCGGTCACCATCAGGACCATCAGAGGAATGGCCCCGCCGCCCGTGGTGGCCCAGACAATGGCCGAGGACTTCGCCGACCGCGGCAGATACCGGCTGTAGTCCGCGGCAGCATTGGCCCAGCTGAGTCCAGTTCCGGCGATGACGATGGACAGGGCCGGCACAAATCCCGAGAGCCACGGCCCGCTCGGCCGTGCCAGCAACACGTCCCAGTGGGTCTGAGGCAGCAACAGCGCAATCACAAGCAGGGTCAAGGCGCCAAAAATGTAGCTGGCCCACGTCTGGATAATGACAACGGTCGCCTGCCCGAGCAACCCCACAGCCACCGTCAGCCCGAGCATGAGCGCCATAGCCACCAGTGCCAGGCCGATGGTGCCAATGGGCAAAAACATCCCAAACAGGATCATCAGTGCCAGAGTTCCCGTTATGACGCTAATGGTTTCCCATCCCACCAGCGAGATCCAGCTCACGGCGTTGGGCAGGATGTTCCCGTACAAACCAAAAACGGCACGCGACAAGGTCATCATGGGCGCCCCCCCGTCACGCCCGGCCACTGTGAATATTCCCACCAGCAAAAAGGATGCCGACCCCAGAACCACCACTAAAACGCCCTGCAGGAAATTCATTCCGAATGATACGATAACTGCTCCGTAGACAACCGCCAAAATCCCAATGTTAGCCCCGAACCAGATCCAAAACAAATCGGCAATGCGGCCGGTGCGTTCATTGTCCGCCACTTGATTGATCCCGTTGACCTCAATTTGCCACGGGCGGTTCCCCGTTTCCCTATTGACACGGCGGTGCTGGCTCATCGTTCGAAATTCCTCCTCGTGATTGGCACAGACAACACGTTACCGGGGCGAATGTCTCAGCGCTAGCAAGTCCCGTGCGGCCGTATCGAGGTCGAGGCGGTTTACCCGGCTCACCAATGCCCGGGCATCCTCCGGAAAGGCATCAACCCCGCAATATGCTCCCGCTATAGCCCCGGCCATGGCTCCGATCGTATCGCTGTCGCTGCCCAGCGCCGCCGCATGCAGACAGACTGTCCACGGGTCTGCGGAACTCAGCGACCAGAGTGCAAAAGCGGCAGGGACCGCTTCCTGGGTATGGACGCTGGTGCCCACGAGATCCGTCAAAATATGCCGCGCACTGTCCCATGCCTGGCCGCTTACAGCATCGATGGCCCACATGATGCGTTGGGCAATGTTGGGCCCCGGCGCGTAATAGCCTAATCGCTGGCCACAGTCGGCAGCGCTTAGGGCGAAGTCCACAATACCCTCATAGCTGCTCCCGCTTACCCCGGCACTGACTGCTGCGGCGACAGCGCTGGCCCCAGAAATTCCTAAGGTTGTGAAATGGGTGGGTTTAACGGTGTCGGCTACGAGTTTGGCAAAATGCTCTGCGGCCCGCGGCAGGACCGCAATGCCCAAGGGCGTGATGCGCATCGCCGCGCCATTAGTCGTCCCGTAGCGTCCCGAACGCTCAGGGGGTACGCCTTGTGCGGATAATTCCAGG
>JAKACM010000142.1 GCA_021821465.1 Bacillota bacterium | reverse complement strand
GGCGCCGGATGGCCCCGGGGGAACCGGGCTGGCAGGTTTTTCGATATGGCTCCCGACGCTTGCGGCCCCGCAAGCGTTGTTCGGCGTGAATACTGAAATCCAGGGGAATAAAGGTCGTGCCGTCAAAAAAACCCAACACGAGGTGTTTAAACCCCAACAAGGTTTTCCCGATCACAGGGTCGAATACATAGGAGACGTTTTCGCGGTGCCGCCCGACCCGGGCGGTCGGCGGTGTCGTCAAGGATAAAGCTCGAATTCGCCGCCACGATCTTGTCCGGATTGACGATCTTCTGGAATCGCTTCGCGATTCCCCACAAAATCGCGCGCCACGGGACCCCCTCATTGTTTTTCAGGCGATACAAGGCGTCCTTTTTCCTGGTCGTGATCGCGTGAAACTCGCTGCGAAAGACACTATTGACGCGGCTGACCATCATCAGGGGAAACATGATGAGGAGCGCCAGAATTTCGGTGACCGCGTAGCCCTCCGGCTTCTCAAACCGCGTGTGCCGGACGATGGAATGAAGCTTGAAGGTCTGCATGACATCGAATATAATCCAGTCGATCGACTACGGGTGTTTATCGAACACCTTTTTGATTTCTGATGGGGTTTCCCGCATGATAACACTCCCTTTTTGGTGAATTGGGACGACACCTAATGATACCAAAAACCTAGTGGTCATGCGGGTTTCCGTGTTATTGTGAGGTCAAAATTTGTTGTGAATTCGCGGTGCGAAACTCAAGATATTCATTGTCAATATCCGGGCGTTCGGCCTCCGACAATTCCAGGCGTGCGATCCGGCTTTCATAGTAGATCTTCACGGTCGTTCCGTCTTGGACTGCCTGCGTCATATCGTACACATCCAGATAATCCCCAAACACGGCCGGGGTGTTTTTGTCTGTCAGTTCTATGGGCGTCCCGATAACCCTATATGACGCATGTGGGAGGGCATCGCGCCGATATTTGGTCGTGGAGAATAGGGTGACAGATACTAGATCGCCGCTAACCATAGCGTCTAGTATCTGTCACGAAAAACCGATCTATTCCGGTCATAAGGACTCTGGGATCGCATACCGGGCAAAATCCCGGTAATTCCGACTCCATACCCCGCGTTCCGTCTCCAGGGCACGCTGAATCAGAACAGCATTGGTCCAACTTAAACGCGCGTCGACTTCCCAGGTTTCCAGTACGCCGAGCCATAGAGATTTGTCGTCCATCTGGATCCCCGGCCAATTCAGCACAGTGCGGACATAGAGCGCCACATCCGTGCGGGTCATCTGCTTGACGTAACGAGGCAACACGTAGGTCAATTCATGCAGGACCAGCGGGTCCAGCCACATGGTCACCGTACCGACTGCCGCGGATCGAAGCAGAGCTTGACACGCTGTCGTATGGGGGTCATGCGCTTGAGCATGTAAGAACACATTGGTATCCACGTAGCCGTCAGACATGACCCCTTTCCTCCCGCTCTTGATTAGCCGTCATGGCGCCTGTCATGTCATGATGCCACTGTGCATCGTCAATAGGTTCGTTGATTGGATAGCGGACAAAGAGATCGTCAGGACTTAAAGCCGGAAGGACCTCGACCACAAGGTGCCGCTCGTCTTGAACGCGGATGACCAAGGATTGGCCTTCATACAATTGCAACTTTTGACGGATAGCACGGGGGATGGTCAACATTCCCCGCCGTTGGAGCCGAATAACCACCATGAACGCTGCCTCGCTTTCCTCGTTGCTCCTATTCTTAAATTATAGTATATCATGTTCATCACGTTCGTTTAAGCCGATGGCCAACACGTTGGCAACAGAACGTCATGGTGATAGATGGGTCGCAATGCGGACAAAGATCTTCCCCGAGCTTATACAGCACGACCCATCGACGCAGCCCGCCTCACTCCTGCAATCCGAGGGCGGCACACACCCCACTCACCGGTTTGCCGTTTTGCACCCAACTGTCCGCCCATTGGCACAATTCTGTTACCGATGGCTCCCCTTTTTTCGCAATGCATCCTGAAGAACCGCGATTTGCAAATCCCGGTCAATCACCAAGCGTTTGAGTTGGGCATTTTCTTCCGCCAGCGATAAACCCCCGGCGCTTTTCCCCGTGTCTTGTCGCACTTCCCGGCTCCACCGTCGCACCATACTGGGACTGAGTTGATGGCGGCGGGCCACTAGGGTGGCATTCTGCGTCTCCTGGACTTCATGAATCACCTGGACTTTAAATTCTGCGGTATACGATTGGCTCATGCTACCCTCCCTATTTTGACCGTTCTTACCCTACCAAAAGAAGGCCGCATGTGTCACGTTTCATTAGGGGGTGGAAAAGTGTGCACCTGTGGCTGCGCATGTCTTATGTCGGTCTAACCCAGACGTGACTTCGGACCGTTTCGGCCCTAGCTTCCGAAAAATCCGCGTCGTTTGTGAGATTTGGTCCGTGGATCGCCGGACAGAAGTTTTGCGATCCCTCGTATTGTGATCCGCATTGATGCGATGTCCACAGCGTAGACAGACAAGTTCGACTTGATTTTTCCGATTGTCCGGGGCAGTGAATGTGCAGATCGCACATTCCTGCGAACTATACGGGGCGGCACGGTCATCATCAGTTTGCCTTGACGCCAGGCTTTATAGTGTGTAATTGACACGGCCTCGCCCATGGCGAGGCCAAGATGGTCCGGTCGAGCCCCGCTTTCGCTGGGTGGCAATCTTTTGCCACTTCTTATGTTGCCGTCGGTGCTTTTGGATACGAACTTTGTGCACCGGCTGCCTCAATCGTCAATTGAAGTCGGCAAGGGGTATATCAGGGTGGGGCCTGGGTTTCACCGCATCCTTAGAAAAGTCAACGATGTGGCGGGGTTTGTCTTATGGCTGCAATCTCTATCGTCAGTATGTCTAGCCCCATTACTCTCGGGTCGACTGCACCTAAGTTGCGAGGAGTTTTTCTAACGGACTTTGTAAAAATGCCTTGCGCCTGCCGCATATAAATTCCTGTTCTTTGCATAATGACGAGCGATTATTCCGAATTAATTCCCCGATCAGGAGAAAACGTGTCATCCTTAAGAATTCTGTCCGGTCTGTGACATCGATCACACGCGCCAATCATCGGTCCAGATGGTACTGATAATTGGTCTAGAGCGATATAGAATCGTGGGCTGTTTGTTGCTTTGAATTAGACCCGAAGGCGGGTGTCAGAGGAGCAGGTGATCGATCAATATAAAATTGTCAGGCGTTACAGCTTTATACAAATGAGGAGGGAACCGTAATGAAAGACACTCCGCTCGTGCAAGGCAGTTCGCGACAGGCCTTGACTCTGGCGACAACGGGATTTTTTGCCGGGTTCGCTGCCGTAGCAGTCTTTGGTCCCTTGGTTCCGAAATTTGCTGCGTTGATGCATTTGTCTCCGACTGCCGCTGGGTTATTGGCGGCAATCGCCAGCTTGAGTGGATCGATTTTACGCATACCATTTGGCGCGTGGGCCGATCGTGGCGCAAAACGTCCGTTTATGACCTTATTGCTGTTGGCGCTTATTGGCATGGCAGGACTGATTGTCTTGTTACGGGCGGATTACCCGAATCATTTGCAAGGCACTTATTCCCTTTTGCTCTTGTTGGGCATATTAGTTGGTTCGGGAATTGCCACCTTTTCCGTGGGGATTGCCCAGGTGTCCTATTGGTATCCTCAAAGTCGGCAGGGAGGGTCTTTGGGAACGTATGCCGGTCTAGGCAACCTCGGATCCGGCATTTTTTCGCTCTTGCTGCCGCTTGCCGTGGCTCATTGGGGGATAATTGGGGCTTACGAAATGTGGTTTCTCTTCTTGCTGATCGTTACGGTTCTGTGTGGGATGTTCATGAAAAATGCTCCCTCTGTCCAACTGCAGTCCCGTGGCTATGCGGTATCATTGGAAGCCGTACACCCGTTTGGTCAGGACAAATTGCCTGAAGGTACGGCCAGTCAAGCTCTGACGGAAGCCGCCAGGGTTTATCCCACTTGGGCATTAGTCATCCTTTACTTCACCTCATTCGGCGGATTCATTGCACTGACCGGCTGGCTGCCGAGTTTTTGGCACGGAGCCTTTCATACGGCACTCGTAACTGGAGGGGCACTCACTCTTCTTTTTTCAGTTTTGGCATCCATTGTGCGCGTTCCGGGTGGTCTCATGGCTGATCGTTTTTCCATTCGCTATGCTCTGAGCGGCAATGTTACCGTGATGGCCTTGGGATCTTTGATTGTGGTCTTTAGTGCTCATTTGAGCATGGCCTTAGTGGGGATATTGATCATGGCTGTGGGCATGGGGCTGCAAAATGCCGTCGTATTTAAACTGGTGCCCCACTATGTGCCGAATGCGGTGGGCGGAGCTGCTGGCTGGGTTGGCGGACTGGGTGCCTTTGGCGGTTTTGTGTTGCCACCGGTGATGGGAGCTGTCGTAGGCGCCTCGCATAATTATCATACGGCTCTGGCGGTGTTTTGGGCATTGGCTGTTGTGAGTTGGATTGTTATCGGTTGGTTAAAACACTGGGACAGCGTACAAATCCACAGAAGCCACGTGGCCTAAATATGCCACGCGCCGTTCTTGAGCGGATCAGGGGGAGCGAAGAAGATGGAGATCAGTGAGAACGATGATTTTCCCCCGTCTATTGCTTCAAATGCCCGAGTTGTCGTCAATCATTGAACCAAAGACGAGCGATTCTTTTTTGACGCTGTCTCTTTGCTCGGTGTGGAAGACCACGCAGGTATCACTGGCCACAAAGTTTTTCCGGTCCTGTGGTGAACAGTGAGAATGATCACCACTGGAGGCTGTGAATCGTATAATTTTCTTAATGCAAGTATTGGAAAACTACGACAGAGCAAGAAGGGAGTGGTGAAGATGTCTGGTCCTGCGTTGCGGGAGGTTAAGTCGCATCATGCCATTCATGAAATGGCATGGAACGAGGCGTTTGCTGCGTGGCAACTGGCTCAAGAAGCCCAAAGGCTGGGACAAACCGAAGTGTTTGCCCGCATTGTGGAAGTATTTCTGCAAGCGATGGAAGGACGGATTTTGGTACACGCCCAAGACGAAGAAGAAGGTCTCTATCAAGAATGGCTGATGATTTCCGGCAACTGGGAATCTGTTGTTCGCGGGTTAATTCAAGAACACACGACAATGCGCCCATTATCTTTAGAACTGGAATCAGCTATGGTTGCACAAGATTATGCAAAGGCTGTGGCCCTTATGACTCATTGGCTTGAACTGTCATCCCGCCATTCCCAGCATGAAGAAGAGGTTATCCGGCTTATAGCCATCGAAAGGAGCCAGACACCATGAAGACGCCCCTACGCTGGGTCTATCCGGAAAGCTCCCGGAGAATTGAGGCCATGGCCAAAGAGTTGGGAGTTCATCCCTATGACTTTGCGCTGATAGTCTCAGTCGAGGCAGACAGTCCGGCGAGTCAAATATTGATTATTCAGAGGGGGCCAAGGGAGTGGAGTCAAAAATTCCGTGTCAAAGAGCTCTCTTGCACCGCAGACGCGGTAACAGCGTTTCTCCAAGATGTGTTTGAGGAAATAGGAAAAGAGACCCGCCAGGAGTATCAGCAGTTTATGAACGAACGCCAAGTATGAAGCTCAAAACGCTCTTCAGGAGGTGTGCGATGTGGAAAACGATAGTGATATGACAAAGAAAACCGGGATTATACCGTCTGCCACCGAAGAGGACCGCAATGACTTAGCGGTGCTTTTGACGATGCGCTTTGGCGAAATACCCAGGGAGGTACTTTCGGCCATTCTGGAGATAGACGACTTCACGCAAATCGACCATCTCATCCTAGTGGCCGCTAACGCGGCCACATTCTCTGAGTTTGTCCGTGAACTTAGTCAACCCGGGGTTCGTATCGGAGGGTCCAATCCATCCTCTGAATCCAAGTCAGATCGTGCGAGAAGATCAAGGGAGACATAGCTATGGCCAATAAACGAAATCAACTTTTGCGCTCCGTCGATTATCTCAAACGTGGGCAGCGCATAAACCAGGGGTGGAGCGAAGAAAATGTGCGTTCTCGGGACTGGGAGGATGTGTATCGCAGCCGTTGGCGGCATGACCGTATCGTGCGTTCCACGCATGGCGTGAACTGTACCGGATCATGCAGCTGGAAAATCCATGTCAAAAACGGTATTGTCACGTGGGAAACGCAGCAAACCGATTATCCTTCCCTGGGGGAGAATGTTCCCGAATATGAACCGCGTGGATGCCCCCGGGGAGCTAGTTATTCCTGGTATCTCTATAGTCCGGGACGGGTGAAGTATCCTTATGTGCGATCTGAACTTCTGCAAGCGTATCAAGAAATTCGCCAGTATGAAGACAATCCGCTGACAGCATGGAGGACTCTCGTTAATGACCCTCTCAGGCGTTCAGCATATCAAAAAGCCCGCGGGAAGGGTGGATTTGTCCGCGCTTCGTGGGATATCGTGAGCGAACTAGTTTCCGCGGCTTTGTTGGACACCATTCAAAGGTATGGCCCGGATCGTGTGGCGGGATTCAGTCCGATTCCAGCAATGTCCCAAGTGAGCTTTTCCGCGGGATCCCGTTTTCTTTCGCTCATGGGAGCGGGTATGGTCAGCTTCTATGACTGGTACGCTGATTTGCCGCCAGCATCACCGCAAATTTGGGGAGAGCAGACAGACGTTCCCGAGAGTGCCGATTGGTATAATGCGAGCTATTTCATTATCTGGGGAACCAATTTGCCGATGACACGAACACCGGATGCGCACTTTATGGTCGAAGGGCGCTATAACGGCACAAAGGTTGTTGGGGTGAGTCCCGATTACGCGGAATACGTGAAATTTGCCGATGTTTGGATGCCGTGCAAGGCCGGAGAAGATGGGGCTTTGGCTCTGGCGATGACGCATGTGATTTTGAAGGAATTCTACCAGGAGCACCCAGAGCCATATTTCCTAGAGTATGCCAAAACTTATACCGATTTGCCTTTTCTAGTCACTCTCTCACCCCAGGATCAGATGTGGACTGCCGATCGGTTTCTTACGGCCAGTGATCTCGGCCAGGACATTCCTAATGCCCAGTGGAAGACCGTGATGTGGGATGATGAGCATGATGAGCCTCGCATTCCTCATGGCAGCATTGGTCATCGGTGGGATGCAGAGCAGCAATGGAATCTTTTGCTGGAAGATTCGGCAGGAAATAAAATTCTTCCGCGACTGTCATTTCTGGGATCGGAAGATACCGTAAAATCCGTAGCCTTTCCCAACATGCAACGGGGGGCCCAGGGGCCATTTGTGCGGGAGGTTCCGGTCAAGCGCTTGATTAACCGCCAAGGACAGAGTCTGTGGGTGAGTACGGTGTATGACTTGATGATGGCCCACATGGGAGTCAGCCGCCCGGGGCTTTCAGGTGACTATCCTCAAGACTACAATGATGTGATGGCCTACACCCCAGCCTGGCAGGAATCGATTACCGGGGTTGAGCGCAATCTGGCCATACAAATCGCGCGGGAGTTTGCGGACAATGCGGCGAAAACCCACGGACGATCCATGATTGCTTTGGGTGCTGGCACCAATCACTGGTACCACAGCGATCTCATCTACCGCAGCATCATCAATTTGGTGATCTTGACCGGAAGCCAAGGCGTGCAGGGAGGAGGATGGGCCCATTATGTGGGTCAGGAAAAGGTCAGGCCTTTAGAGGGATGGAGCACATTGGCCTTTGGCCTGGATTGGAACCGCCCGCCTCGCCAGCATGCCGGGACCGCCTTCTTCTATTTTGCCACTGATCAATTTCGCTATGAAGAAGCGGTCGGCAATCTGCCCGGAGTCCCGACATCCGGCCGTTTTCGCAATCAGCACCCTGGCGACATGATGGCGCTGGCCACGCGCTTGGGCTGGCTGCCCTCGTTTCCGCAATGGAGTGAAAATCCCTTGAAGGTGGTGGAAGATGCTCGCCGGGCCCATGCCGTCAGTCCCCAAGAAATTGTGGAATATGCGCGTAAAAAGCTTGTCCAAGGAGAATTGGAATGGGCAGTGGAAAACCCGGATGATCCGAGGAATTTTCCGCGTGTGTTGTTTGTTTGGCGCTCAAATTTACTCGGCGCCAGTGGAAAGGGACACGAATATTTTCTCAAGCACATGCTAGGAGCCTCAGCTCACGTCTTGGGCAACGCCGCCGAGTCATGGCAGCCAGAAAGCGTGAAAACAACGGATCCGATTCCGGAAGGGAAATTGGATCTGCTTGTAAACCTTGACTTCCGGATGACATCAAGCGGGTTATATGCCGACATCGTTTTGCCGGCGGCTACCTGGTATGAAAAACACGACATCAGCAGCACAGACATGCATCCTTTCATCCACCCATTTAATCCGGCAGTATCGCCTCTTTGGGAATCGAAAAGCGATTGGGATGCGTTTCGCACTTTAGCAGAGGCCTTTTCCAAAATGGCGTCCCAATATCTGCCGTCCGTGGATGATTTGGTGATGACCCCCCTTCAGCATGACTCTTTGGGAGAGATTGCTCAGCCACACGGAAAAGTTCGCGACTGGCGCTTGGGCGAGTGGGATCCCGTTGTGGGAAAGACCATGCCCAATCTTACATTGGTGCATCGGGATTATGCGCATCTGATCGATCAAATGACGACTTTAGGGCCGTTGGCGGAAGAGAGTATTGTCACCAAAGGGATTAAGATTGACGGGCATAATGCCATAGCCGAGCTGCGGGAAAAAGTGGGGGAATCGAAACAAAAAGGAATAGGCTTGGGCCGGCCATCCTTGTGGACCGGCCGTCAAGCTGCCGAAGCGATTCTGAGCTTATCCGGGCCGAGTAATGGACACCGGGCGATTGAAGAATGGCAGGCGCTGGAGAAGGTGACGGGAATGCCGCTTGTGCAGGCTGTCCACGGCCGGGAAGATACGACTTACCGGTTTGAAGACCTTACGGTTCAGCCGCGCTTGGCATTGCCGGCGCCAGTTTGGTCGGGATTAGAAGGTGAAGGACGCCGTTACTCGCCTTTTACCGCCAATGTCGAATTGAAGATTCCCTGGCGAACCATCACCGGACGGCAACATTTCTATTTGGACCATGAAGTGATGTTGGACTATGGCGAAGGATTTCCTATCTATCGTCCGCCGGTCGATAACCCGCCTTTTGCTTCCCGAGACGAGAGAGACGGTGTCGATGTGTCCGGAGCGGTAACGGTTCGCTACTTGACACCGCATCAAAAATGGGGAATTCATTCGACTTATGCGGATACGCCCCGGATGCTGAGCTTGTTTCGCGGCGGGCAAACAGTCTGGATGAGCGTTGAGGATGCGAGAAGTATTGGTGTGAAAGACAACGACTGGATCGAGGTATTTAACCGCAATGGAGCCATTGTGGCTCGCGCTGTGATATCACACCGCATTCCCCAAGGCATTGCCTTGATGTATCATGCCCAGGACCGCACGATTGGCATCCCCCAAAGCCGCGTGACAAAAGACCGAGGCGGAACGCATAACAGCGTGACGCGCATCATTCCCAAGGGGACCCATATGATTGGCGCTTACGCGCAGTTGAGCTATAGCATGAACTACTACGGCCCCACCGGACACCAACGGGATACCCGTACATGGATTCGCCCCTTGAAGGAGGTCGACTGGCTTGAGGATTAAACAGCAAATCGCCATGGTGATGAATCTCGATAAATGCATCGGGTGCCATACATGCAGCGTGACGTGCAAAAACACATGGACCAATCGTCCGGGTGCCGAATATATGTGGTTTAACAATGTCGAGACCCGGCCGGGCCCGGGCTATCCCCAGGAATGGGAAAATCAAGAACGTTATCGCGGCGGATGGCATCTCGTGAAAGGCCAACTCACATTACGATCCGGCGGGCCTTGGGCGAAATTGGCCCACATCTTCTACAATCCCGATCTGCCCACCATTGACGACTATTATGAGCCCTGGAGTTATGATTACCAGACGCTGGTAGATAGCCCGCGAAAAGCGCACCAACCTGTTGCCCGAGCGCACTCCTTAATTACCGCAGAAGTTATGGAAAAGCCTGTCTGGGGGCCGAACTGGGACGATGATCTGGCGGGAGGTCCGGAAATTGCGCCCAGGGATCCTAACTTAAAGGGGTTGTCACAACATATTGCCTTCGAATATGAACAGGCTTTTATGATGTATTTGCCACGGATCTGCAATCATTGTCTAAATCCCTCTTGTGTGGCCGCATGTCCCTCGGGGGCGATGTACAAGCGCGAAGAAGACGGAATTGTTCTTGTGGATCAGGATGCTTGCCGGGGCTGGCGGTTTTGCGTGAGTGCTTGCCCTTACAAGAAAGTGTACTTCAATTGGAATACCCACAAGGCCGAGAAGTGCACCTTCTGTTATCCCCGCATCGAATCCGGCTTACCCACGGTGTGTTCCGAAACCTGTGTGGGACGCATTCGCTATTTGGGTCCGATTTTATACGATGCCGATAAGGTCATCGAGGCTGCCAGTGCATCCGCACCCACACAGGTCTACGAAGCGCAACTGGGGGTATTTTTGAACCCCCATGATCCGAACATTATTGACGAAGCCCGTAAACAGGGAATCCCTGAGGCTTGGATTGAGGGAGCTCAAAATTCTCCGGTATACAAGATGGCCGTAGAATGGAAAATTGCGTTGCCGCTACACCCGGAATACCGGACCCTGCCCATGGTGTGGTACGTGCCATACGCGCTAACTTATGGGGAGGTATTGTACTGAAGACGCCGTTTCCGGGGTCGTTCATGGAGATGTCGTTTCCACCGTTGAGTGGGTCGCCTCCAGTCCTGGATATCGAGAAATCCTTGCACGA
>JAKACM010000029.1 GCA_021821465.1 Bacillota bacterium | reverse complement strand
GGCATCCCGGTCGACGATGAGACCTTGGCGCATTTGGACTTAGTACCGGAATCATTCCATGGTGAGTGGAATTACATCATTAAACCTCAGTCCCTAAATAACGAAGTTATTTCGTCGTGAGTCCTTAGTGGTCCCCAGTTTTATTCCCGATCGCCCGCAACGGGAGTTGCGGGAAGCGGTGCGGTATCGCCGCAGTTTGATGGAGGAACGGGCGCGCGAGGTCAATCGGATCCAAAAAGTGCTCGAAGGAGGCCATATCAAACTCGGGAGTGTCATTTCTGATGTGTTAGGCATCTCCGGCCGAGCTATGCTCCAAGCCTTGGCACAAGGCGAGGAGGATGTGGCACGTCTGGCCGCCCTGGCCGATCCCCGTATTCGGGCTTCGGTCGATCTGTTAGCCCGAGCCCTCACAGGGCTCATGGGAGGCCATCAACGGTGGATGTTGCGAACGCAGCTGCAGCACTGGGTCGAGTTAGAGGCCCACATTGCCGAGGCAGACCGAGAAATTGCCGAGCGCACCCGCCCTTTTGAGGACGCCCGACAGCTGGTGGAAAGCATTACCGGGGTGAAAGACCGGGTCGCCGATGTCGTGTTAGCCGAAGTCGGGCCCACTATCACCCCGTTTCCCAGTCCGGAAGCTTTGGCCCAGTGGACCGGTGTGGCCCCGGGCAATAAAGCCCGTGGCGGCAAACGTCTCTCGGGGAAGACCACTCCCGGCAATAAGGCCTTGCGCACGGCCTTGATTGAAGCGGCCCGGGCCGCCAGTCATAGCAAAAACACCTATTGGGGAGCCCAATATCGACGCCTGGTGCCGCGGCTCGGTCCGAAACGGGCCGCCCTGGCTGTGGCCCATTCGATTTGCCAACGCATCGGGATTGTTCTGGATCGCGGAGAGCCCTATGCCGATTTAGGCGGAGATTACTTTATCTAACGGGACCAGGAAGCCACGAAACGCAAGGCCCTGCGGAATTTGGAAGGACTCGGTTACCAGGTGACGCTGGTCTCTCGCCTCGGCTAAGGCGTTTTGGCGGCAAGTCTCACCGTAACCCCAGGGATCTGGTAGGCCCGGGATCCCCACAGCTTCCGAATACGCCGGAATGCGTGGCAGGTTTTGGCATCAACGAGCCCTTCGGTTCGTGTTGTCTCGACTCGACATCCCGCCTAATAATTTTCGGAACAGAACCCATCTTTGTGGATCTTGTGGGAAAGACCGGCGCCCTCGGCAATGAGAGCACGTGCCCAACCTGAGATGCGTATTTCAAGGTGATAAACATTTCGCCTAAAGTCAAAGATTTCTGTTGGTTTGGCCATCCTGAAAGAAAAGAACGCTATACTTGTTGGCAAACAAGTTCTGTAGGAGGAGATTTTTTCATGCCATTGAGGGTTGGAGTTTTGTTTGGCGGGCAATCGGCGGAACATGCCGTCTCGATGATGTCGGCCTACGCCGTGATGGAGGCCATTGGGGGCTCCTACGAAATCGTCCCGATCGCCATTGACCACAATGGTCACTGGATAGCCGGCGAAGCCGCCTTAAAACTCATGACAAGCGAGATGGGACGTGCCCCCAGCCTGCCGGCACAAGATTCCTTGCGTCTTTCTTCTCTACCTCACCCGGAATCGGAACATTTGCCCATGGCGTTCCGCCCTGAATCCTTAACGGGATTAGTCGATGTGGTGATCCCGATTCTGCATGGACCAATGGGTGAGGACGGGACCGTGCAAGGTCTTTTGGAACTGGCCGGCTTGCCCTATGTCGGGTCGGGAGTGTTGGGATCAGCTCTGGGAATGGACAAAATTGCGATGAAAATCATGCTGGGAGCCGCGGGAATTCCCCAAGTCGGCTATCAAGGAATCACCCGATATTCGTGGGGCCATGAAGCAAGACAAACCCTCGATACTCTTGAGCAGAATCTCCCTTATCCCATGTTTGTCAAACCTGCCAATTTGGGATCCAGTGTCGGTATCTCGAAAGCTGCCAACCGTGCGGCTTTGGAAATCGCTATCGATCAGGCCCAACGTTTTGATCACCGGGTAATCGTAGAAGAATGTGTCGACGCACGGGAATTTGAGGTGGGCATTCTCGGATGGGAGGAAGCCCAAGCATCCGTCGTGGGTGAGCTAAGGGTACGCGGGCACGAGTTTTATGATTATCAAGCCAAATACCAAGACGGTACGACAGAATTTATCATCCCGGCAAATATTCCCGTCCACGTCGCCCAGCAGATGCGAGAGTTGGCGGTGAAGTCCTTTCATGCGTTAGACTGCGCCGGATTGGCACGCGTCGATTTTTTTTGGGACCGTCTCTCTGAAAGGGTCTTTTTGAACGAGATTAACACCTTGCCGGGATTTACTGCTTACAGCATGTACCCACTACTTTGGGAAGCGACAGGTGTGCCTTATGTCACACTCCTCGATCGACTGATCCAGATTGCGATGGAACGCTATCGTCAACACCCAAGACATCAATAAGCACAGGCCATATAACCCGAGTGAGCTAAAGAGTCCTGATATTGCACTGACAAGGTGTCGGTACAAAGTTAAATATTCCTGCCATTTTTGAGTTTTGAATCCGGAAAAATCCGAGGGACCTACCCCTTCGGCCAAATGCCTTTCAGACAGAACCTGCGCAGCTTGCATGGATCTCTTACGCCAAATAGCAGAGGAGAATAACTTGATCATGACATGGTGCCAACGCTGCCGATTTACAAAATCCCTTACGAACCATAGCCAAGACACGAGAAAGATTCCAACTCCCGGTCATCGTCACCTGTCAAACCCCGATGGGTTTTCATCCCTCACTACCTTTGAAGATTGCGCCGGGTAACAGACTTACGGAGCCAAGTCCTCTTTAAAGCGACTCTCAAGAGACCGCATATTCCGCTATCCCTCCCCCAAAAGTTAAGAGAATCAAGAATAAGGCGCGCCGACCCCAGTCGGAAATATGCTTGATCCCAAACCACTCGGCGGAAGTAATCACACCCGCGGTAAAAAATCCCGCCAGCCACAGCCACCTCCTCCGACGACGGGTACGGATAACAGGAAATTCAATGATTTTGTTTGGTAGCGGTATCCGTCGTCTCGGAGCGGGTAGCATGGATTTCTTCGCTCACTTTCTTTGACAGTCGCGTCGGACAATCACGACCCTGTCAATCGTCTCTATTGCCGAGAACCTGACTTCCCGATCTCGGCATAAATCGAATGCTTTTAACTATGGTCCGGTCAAGGATTCTCCAGCAACCGTTCTTGGGAGGCTTCACGCAATGTCAGACCTTTGGGTTCCCGTAAGACCAGCACCGTTAATAACGCGCCTAAGAGCGAAATACCCGCCAACAATCCCATCGTTCCGGGCAATTTCAACTGAATCAGCAGCAAGGGAAACAAAAATGCGGCAATCGCTGCCCCGAATTTACCGGCGGAAGCAGAAATGCCAAAGCCCATTCCCCGCACCGTCACGGGAAACACTTCGGAAGGAAACACAAATGTGGTGCTGTTGGGGCCAAATTCAATGAAAAAGTAGCTCACCGCATAGATCAACAGAAAATCGATAGGCACGGCGGCAATTCCCGGATCCATCCACAACAGGCCGTAAGCCAAGGCCATGACGATGAATCCCATAATTTGAATAAACCGGCGGCCTAACTTGTCCACTGTCAAAGCGGAGATCCAGTAACCGGGAACCGCTGCTGCCAGAAAAATCCAAAATGAGGTTAGCGTATGGGATATCAACGTGCCATGAGGTTGTAGCGCTTTCATTACCAACCCGGATGACACACTGTTCCCGTAAAATGCCATATCGAGGAACATCCATGAAAAGGCTGTACCAATTAACGTGCCCAATAATTTGGGGTTCCGAAACAAAATCCGGGGAGAAGCGGCAAGTTTGGATACGCTGGAATTGTTGATCGGTACGGATTGTCCTGTCAAATTGTGAACAATCTCTGCCGTTTCTTTGGTGTCTCCTTTTACGCCTAAGGTGAAGTGCGGAGTTTCGGAGATTTTGCGGCGCAAATAAATGACAATTGCGGCAGGAATCGCCCCGAGACCCAGCATCACCCGCCATGCCGTAGCATCCGCCATGCCGCTCGAAAGCAAGATCACTGCAACCAAGGGCCCTACCAACAAACCAAACCCTTGCATGGCAAATACGGAGTTGACTAAAAATCCACGATTTTTTCGGTTCGAATATTCACTCATTATAATACCGCTCATAGGATAATCTCCGCCGACTCCCATTCCGACGACGAAGCGCAAAATCAAAAGCATCCAAAAGTTAGTTGAGAACGCCGACAAGACGGCGCCGACGGTCAATATTGCGGCTTCCCAACCGTAAACCGCTTTCCGACCTAATCTGTCCATTAACCGTCCAAAAATCAAGGCACCCAGCACCGCCGCAAAAAGTGCAGAACTGTTCAGCAACATCAGATCCAATGTGGTCAAATGCCACAACGGTGTCAAAAGTGTGGTGACCACTCCGATAATAAACAAATCATAGGCGTCCGTGAAAAATCCCATACCCGCTGTCAGCCAGGTGCGAAAGTGAAATCCTTGCAACCCCGCTTCCTCCAATGGAGTCAAGAGGTGATCCCGCGGATTACCTGATGATCCTTGAGACATCATTGGCAAACCCTCCTGTTGTGATCTCACAAAATACCACTCGCTAGTGGACAAGCCCCCTACTTTTCCCAGATCTTTAAAAGCTTTCCCAGCCAAGGCAAGGGGAATGCGAATCCACCATCAGCATGAAGGGGGAATGTTAAGACGCGGGGACGAACCCGTTAAGTTCCCATTAATTATTCATGAAGTTTTCATGAATACTTTCTTAAAAAGTGTGCGTCGTGGAAAATCCCCTGAACCCAGAGTAGGACTGCCCTTGGCTCACCAGCGGCAAAGATCCGCATTGGGGTTCACAATTTCTTAAACCAGGACCGAGAGTGAAAGAAATGGCCATCCGTCAACCTTTTTCAGTATTTCCGGCCGTTTTGGTTTCTTAAGCACAATTTAATGGAACAACAACCCCTTGTTAACGGTTTGTCTATAACATGCCTAAACGAAAGCAGGAATTATGGCCCTGCTCCCTGTCCGAATTTCACAACAACTTGAACAAATGTTCGACAGCCATACACATTTAGGCTAAATCACAAGAGGAGGAACGATTCTCATGCATTTTCCGACCAAAGATTTTCCCAAGACACCTCAAACAAGACACCTCAAACGTGTGGTGCCATTCGGAGGAGCCGTCCTTCTGGCATTAAGCTTGTCCGTGCCCTCGGTGGCTGCCGCCGAAGCTCCGCTTCCCGCTTCCACGCCTCAAGCCATGGATTCTCATTACCCCATTCGCCACGTGGTAGAAATTATGTTGGAAAATCACACGTATGATAATCTGTTCAGCAACTATCCGGGAACGAATGGGATCCCTTTGCATGTTGAACTGCCCAATCCCAACACTAATTACACATCGCCTCCGGTGACCCCCACTATGGCCGGGCCCAACGAAGGGGATAGTGTGGACATCAATCACAATCGTGCCGCGGAAATCATGATGATGGATTATCGTCCCCAAGGCCCCTTAAGTGAGGGATCCGGCTATTACACGGGCCCTCTTCTTCCCGCTAACGTTCCCTCACCCTCACAGAGTGATCAGCCTAACTGGCGCATGAACTATTTCACCGCCGACCCTCAAAACAGTTGGGCCAGCATCACCGAGTTTGGGCAATCATGGCTGCCCAATGAATGGGCTCTGGCCCAACATTTTACTTTGGCCGATCACAACTTCCAACCGGCGATAGGACCAACCCAACCAAACCGGATTTATGCCATTGCGGCCAGTGCCGACAAGTGGATTTCCGATAGCCCGCCGCCTAAGACTCTCCCTATCAAAACCGTATTTGATCAATTGAGCCACCATCATCTTTCGTGGAAAATCTATCAGGGTGACTATAACGGCCCGCCACCCGCTCAAGAAGGCACCGGATTCGTCACACATTGGAACCCCGCGTGGTATACTCCCATTCTTCAGAACAAGAATATGTGGGCCAATGTGCAAAATACCGGCCAATTCATCACCGCTGTTGACAATAATCAGTTGCCTAATTTTTCGTTTGTGGTTCCCACTTGGTTGTATAGTGAACATCCCCCCACAGATATTTCTTTAGGGGATGCCTGGCTGGGTCAGGTCGTGACGGCCATTATGAACAGCCCCGAATGGCAGTCCACCGCGATTTTTGTCACCTATGACGAAGGCGGAGGCTATTGGGATCACCTCCCTCCACCTGTCGTCGGACAATTTGGCTACGGCACCCGCACTCCCATGGTCATCATTTCTCCTTGGGTTCACAGTAAAATCTTCACTCCGGTTACGACAAATATGTCCATCCTGTCCTTTATGGACCGGTTGTGGCACATCAGACCCTTGAATCCCTTGAACGCCAGGCAAAATGACTTGATGGCAGCGTTTGACTTCCATCAACAACCTAAGGCTCCCATTGTGCTCCCCTTGGCTCCGCCTTATACCTTGCAAATAGCAGACCCGCAAGAGAATCTGAGCGCAACTCCGGCTCAGCCGATTACGCTTCAGATTTTGGCGAAAACCCCGGGTTTAACCAATGCCACGCAATTAACGGGTCCTCTCACCCTGAATGTTGAGACCCCGCCGGGTTCCGGTGCCGTGACAATGCCGAATCAGATCACCCTAAATGGAGGTCAGGCTCAGGTTAGTGTGACATTTCCCTCACCCGGTTATTACCGCATTATCGCCCATGGACCCGACGGCTCCATGGGATGGGCGACTATGGATGTGGGGGTGAGTGCTGCCACCCCTCCGGCATAATACTCAAAGCAGGGAGACAAGTCCGAAGGAGCAAAAGTGTGAACCGGCAAGTCCGTCACTTGCTCCTTCCTTGACTTCCTCGGGTCTAACTCAACCGTTAATCCAACATTAACCACACCGCCACATAACCCTAACAGCAAATTGGTAGAGTCACGGTATCAACGGTGTGGCGATCTTAATTCGGGAGGATTTAGCTAAGATGATGGAGGAAGAAGCGTCCCGTCCCATCGACATATCCTCAACCCCGCTTACACAACGTGCCTTTAGACCCCGTTTCGGTGGGAGTCCGTGGCTCTTGTTATTTCCGGGCGCGCTAGGCTTGAGTGTCTTTGTCATTATCCCGTCACTGGCCATTGTCGCCTTGAGTCTTAGTCATTGGAATTTGTATTCTTCCCATGTTCGGTGGTCCGGTCTCAGCAATTATTTGAGCCTGGTTCATTCTCAGGCATTTTGGTCGTCCTTGGAGCACACCTTAGTTTACAGTCTCGTCGTAGGCGGGGTCCTCTTGCCCTTTGCTTTGGGGTTAGCCTGGATTCTGAATCAGTCCTTCTTGGGAAAAGAACTGTACAGAATGATCATTTTCCTTCCCTATGTCATTCCTTTGGCCGCCACCGGTGTGATCTTCAGCGGACTCTTGGCGCCGAGCGGAATAGCCGACGCGTTACTGGGATTTATGCACATTACACCGCCAAATTGGCTGGGATCGGTCAGGTGGGCTTTAGTCGCCATCATCGGGGTAAGCATTTGGGAATATCTTGGCTTCTACATGCTTCTCTTTCTTAGTGCTCTTCAACAATTGAATCCCTCCTTGTCGGAAGCAGCGGCCATGGACGGAGCAGGATGGTGGTCTAGGTTTTGGCGCATTGTTATTCCACAAATAATGCCCACCATCCTGTTTGCCTCGGTCATGATTGTCGTACAAACATTCCAAGCCTTCGACCAGATTTATGTGATGACCTCCGGCGGTCCGGCGGGTGCCACGACCACCTTAATTTATTACATCTACGAGCAAGGATTTCAGTTCTTTAACATCGGTCAAGCGTCCGCCGCGTCAGTGGTGATGATGGTCTTGGTAGGGTTGATCGTAGCGCTTGAGTGGTACGCCTCCGCCAAATGGGGAGGAGATCCTTCATGAATCGGCAAATCGTGACAATCGGACGTTATGTATTACTCACGGGATTTGCGGCAGCTATGATGCTGCCCTTGTGGTGGATGATCGTAGCCTCAGTAGAGCCTATGCATGCCCTCTTAAGCGGAAATCTGAATCTCTGGCCCTTTGGGTGGCAATGGCGCAATTTTGTTCAAGCCTGGGAAAGCCAGCCGTTTGCCCGCTACTACATCAATAGCCTCTTCACAACCTTCGCGATTGTTCTTTTGCAACTCATCACCTCAACTTTGGCGGCTTATGCCTTGGTTTTTATGTCATGGCGGGGCAAACGCGTGTTTTTCACCATCATTCTCATGGCCATGATGACACCGATTCAAGCCATTTTCATTCCCGATTATTTGCTCTTGAGTCATTTGGGATGGATCAATACCTACAAAGCCTTGATCCTGCCCTTTGCCGCGTCTGCATTTGGCATCTTTTGGTTGCGCCAAAGCTTTCTCGCCATTCCGTCTGCCCTGGTCGAGGCCATGCACATGGACGGAGCTAAATCTTTAGAAATTCTCTGGTATTTAGTGTTGCCGGCTGCCCGCCCCGCTTTACTAACACCGGCCGTGCTAAATACCGTCTTTCACTATGGCTATCTTTTCTGGCCTCTTTTGGTCACTAATTCATCCGCATATCGGGTATTGCCCCTCGGACTCTCATATTTCGTATCGCAACAAAGTGGTTTCATGCAATGGAATTTGCTCATGGCCGCGGTACTGATGACGGTCATTCCCATGATTGTGCTTTTTGCCTTGGCACAAAAATATCTCCAGGCCGGGGTCATGCACTTTGGCCTACGGGGTTGAAGGTGTTTGGCTATCCCTTTTGATTCGGTATTTTCGACAAGAAGGCGTCTTCAATAGAAGGTTGCGATGAAAGGAAGGAAGATCACTCATGCAAAAAAAGCCATTCGTCACCCGCTTTCTGGCTCTCGGCACGGGAATTCTTTTGGCTGGTTGTGGCACTTCAAGTGCCACAGCCTCGGCCGGACAATCCGGCTCGTCATCGTCTCATATCACCACTGTCGTGTTCTGGTACGGACTGGGTGGTACTTTGGGAAAGGATGTTCAGGCCATGGTCGCCCAATTCAACCGCACTCACCCGGATATTCATGTTGAAGCGGATTATGAAGGGAGTTATTCCGACTCCGGTCCCCTCCAGCAAAAACTACTGGCCGCCATTGTGGCCCATAGGCCTCCGGACATCGCCCAAATCGAGGTCCATTCCATGCCGGTATTTGCCGCTACCGGATCTCTTCGTCCGTTAACCTCCTATCTCCGGCATTCCCCAATCGATTCCCCTTCCCACTATCTTCCGGGAATGTCCGTGACCACCGCCATACACGGTGTCACTTACGGTGTGCCCTTTAACCGCAGCGTCCCCATCATCATCTACAATGAAACCTTGTTCAAAAAGGCCGGCATTAGCCATCCCCCCGCAACGTGGAGTCAGTTAATCACCGATGCCAAACAACTCACGGTTCACGCCGGATCCCACAGCATATACGGCTTTGCTCCTTTGGCTAACTGGTGGCCTTGGGAATCGCAAGTGTGGTCGGCCGGCGGACATATTATGAATAGCAGTCTGACACGGGCAACCTTTAACACAACCGCTGCGGAAAGTGTGACGAACCGGCTCGCCAATCTGATCCATTCGGGCGATGCCATTGCCTACCCGGGAGCTCAGGGATGGGACAATACTTTGAGTGCTTTCTATCAGGGAAAGGTAGCCATGATGGAAGATTCGGCAGCGGATCTGGGCTACGATCGCCAGGAAATCGGGCAGCACTTTGCCTGGGGAGCCGCCATGATGCCCACGGATTCGCAAGAAATGGTGCCACCGGGCGGCGCGGATGCCGTCATTTTCAAACAGGCATCTCATGCCGTGGCACAAGCTTCGTGGACCTTCATTCAATGGTGGACGGCACCCCGCCAGACTATCAGTTGGTCCGAAACGACCGGATATCTGCCCGTTCAACGGGCGGCTCTCACCAATCCCGGCTATCGGACTTTTTTGGCGGCCCATCCTCAAGATAAGGTGCCGTTGCAAGAACTCGCCTATCAACATCAGCCGCCACAGTCACCGCATTATCTCGCCCTATTGCAATATGTGCAAAACGCCATGCAGTCCGCATATTTTACGAACACACCGGTATCTCGGGCCATGAATACGGCCCTTCATGAAAGCAATTCTCAAATCAGCCAGTAAAAAAACGGGCGAATAAGACTCAAGATGGCAACGAGACTGTCGGAATAGGGACAGCAAGGACGGCGGGAAAAGGGATAAGTGGCGGCTTTGAGCCAAGGACCTAAGGGTGGATAGGTCTCACAAGTATGGCCCGGTAACGTTTGAGATCTTTTTTACGAACAAGAAGTTTGGGGTTACGCAACCATCATCATTTAGTCATTTATGATGTCAACGATGTTATTAGGAGGAGGAGGATTATAAGGATGTTTGCCTATCCGAGAAACTCGGCCTTTTTGTGGGGTCACCGCGGGGTGCCCACTCAGGCCATTGAAAATACTTTGGAGTCTTTTAGCAAAGCGGCACAATCGAACTTGCCCGGTTTCGAATGTGATGTTCAGTTCTCCAAAGACGGTGTGCCCTTTATTTTTCACGATATCTCCCTCCATCGCATGAGCCATGTTTCCGGCATTGCCGCCGAGTGCGATATCAGCACATTGCGGAAAATCCCGGTCCGCAACCAAGATCATCCCGAGTGGGGTCAGGCGACCATTCCTTTATTGACCGAAGTGCTGGATGAATTACCTCCACACATGGCCATTAATCTGGAACTCAAAGGTATGTTTTCCTGGCCCAAAGAACGGGCAGAGCGATTTGTCGCGGATCTTTCAGAGCGCAAGCTTATCGACAGAACCATCATATCTTCATTCCATCACGATTACTTTCCCGTTCTCGCCGAGGTCGCACCCCACGTGGTTTTGGCGACCCTATGGAAAGGCCCTATTCCCACATTGGAACAAGCTCTCCACTACCGCAATGCGTGGGGTGTGCACCATTTACATTGGGAATGGGGATATTTTACCGCCCAGGACGTAGCAATGTTTCAACAACACGGATTTTATATTGACGTGTGGGGTGTGCATTGTGAACAGGATTTGGCCAAAGCCGTGTTGATGAATGTCAATGCGATGTCCATTGACGATCCCACCTGGGGCACGGCCCAAGTCGTTCTCCGTCTGGCTTGATTTCGTAAAAAACGGCCGCTATGGCCACATGGTGGAAGAAGGGAACATCATGTGCCATAGTGGCCCATGTATTTCTTATCCATCTCTTCTGCCGCATGTTCCGGGTGGACGCAGGCTAATCGCATGGAAAGACAGGTTGGGCGGACTGTTGATTTAAAAGGTAGACCAACAAAGCCTTTTCTACGTGCATTCGGTTTTCGGCTTGCTGATAGATGAATGAATTCTTCACGCTCAACGAGGCTCTCTTCAATCTCATACCCCGGATGGATCGGCATATCATGCATAAGGTAGGGATGATATCCGGCGAGTGTCAGACAATGATTCCCTATCAGATCAACCGGACGGATGCCGAATTTCTATTGACCGATGTTTCAATTCCTCTTCCGCAACCCGATCCCAATGCGATAAGCAACGCCTCTTGTCGGACGGTATTGACAATTGCCATGGAAAACCCCAGCATCGAGCCGAACCCGGTCGTGCAACTCACAAAGGCCATTGCCACGGACTTAGTCATCGTGTGGGTCACCAGGTAGCGAAGCCGGCGAATCAATCTCGATTTTCCGATTCTCCACGGTCCCAAACATTATACGTGCCTAAGTATCGGGCTCAAGACTGGGAACGAGATCCTGGTGAAACCACATGTTTGGGTCTTTCGATTCGCAAGGAGTTGTCCTTCAGCAGACTGATAAGGACTAAAAGGATTTTGCATCGCCACTACCCTCTTCTCATTTCAGATTACCCTAAAACGACAAATGTTAGAAATGATACAAATGGCACGCAGGCTCGCAAAAGCTCGTAACATTTGTATCAATTGAAGCAAACACGCTAGAGTTTAAAGGAGAAATGGCTCAGTACAACCCATCCTCCCCCGTGATTGGAACCCGGGTTGAATATGCGATTGGGACTAGACGGTTTTGTGAACGCAAAAAACTCTGATCTCACAACCACTGAACCCTCGTAATTATCAGAAACCGGGGATCAGCTAGGGTAATAACTTCGCCATCTGAGTGTGCTCAAGCCACAATAATAACTCCTGTAAAATGGCAGCATAACTTTTAGCATGGCACTCTTGAACATTTGATTTCTGTGGCTCTGTCAATTGATATCAAGGATGGGTAAGTGTACACTGCCACTGCATCTGGCTGCAATTAAAAGAGTGGCCCGGGTATCAGGGTCTTGAAGATCTAAAGGCGCCAGGATCCGGGTGATTTGTCCTAACCGGTAGCGAATGGTGTTAGGATGGACGAAAAGGCTTCGTGCGGCTTGGCTTAGACTGGGAGATGCCAGATAAACGGCGAGGGTGGTAACAAATTCGGTGCCATTTTCCTCGTCATGACGAAGCAGAGGTCCTATCCAGGCGTCGGTAAATAACTGTAAGGACGTGTCAACACCCGGAATGCGAAATAATTGATCGGCTCGAGGACGGCCTAGCGAGCGCGTGATGCCTTCGGGAGAAAGACGTTCGGCATCCGACAGAGTGGCTTTGATACGGGTCATGGCGGCGATCACGACGCTGGCTTCGGAATCGACTCCAATGCCGGCTGCATACAGAGGTTGACCTAAGCGCGTCATAAGCTGTCGGCGAAAGGTATCGACGTCATCCGGCAGCAAGGGACGGGTCGCCCACGCCCAAATCGTTCGTCCTTCGGTTATTGGCTGGATACCAAATTGCCTTCGGATGGCCCGCATTAAAGCCCGACCGGATAATGTGAGAGCCTGGTTTTGGGAGATGCGTATTCCCCAAATTTGGGCGATGGGCTGATCCAGTCCGTAGATTTTCCTCTCGTTCCAGATTTGTTCCCGCTCTTCAGGCAAGATTTGATTCAAGCGAGCAAACCATTCTTGCAACTGTTGCGAGCGGGTATCATGAAGAGTGGCTTCGGTATTGACTAAAATTCCAATGGTTTGCACCAGGTACGGATAAATTTTTTCCACACGCTTGGGGGATTCTCCCCAAATCGTCAACATCGTGGTTTCTAATCCATCCAAGGCCACCGTGCGTGCCGGCGACCGATCCGGAATATCAGGGGATTTTCTTAAGAGGTGTCCCCAAGCGTCAGTCAGTTGAATCCAGATACCCTGTTCCGCTAATGCCGGCAACAACGTCTCCCAGCTTCCGTGGCGTCTCGCCAAACGCAGGAGGCGAAGAAGGCTCTGGCTGACGGAATCTTCGGTAAACCTGGCTAAACTGGCGGCATAGGAGTACGGGCTGGCGCTTTGAGCCGATAGCACTACGGCACGAATAGAGCGCACATAACGTTGAAATGCGTACAGAGCCAAGGGAGATGGTGCGCCCGGCTCATGAAACCAGGCGTACATGACTCCATAGAGCCCGTCTGTTGCCTGCCAAGGAACCGCCATACCTCCTCGGAGGTTTTCGGAATGGATTAGTGCACTTTCATGCGCATCACGCCACGAGGACGTGTCATAATCTGAGATTACGACGCTTTCTTGGTTTTCGGCAACAAATCCCCCTAATCCTCCTCGGACAATGGGAACGGGGTGTTGGTCCACTCGCGAGTGGACCAGACCGCGTGCATGGGTAATTTCCAAGACTTGATATCCCGTTTTTCGTGCTGCCAGCAAGATGACGGGAGCCCTGACGATGGTTTCCGCACCTTGAGTCAGAAACGAAAGGAGGGCTCCGGGGTTGTTCTGGCCTCCGTGAATGGACAACCAAAGAGTATTCCACACTTGATCCAGTGACTGAATCGATTCCCACCAGACCTTGCGCCAACGTTCCGACAGCGCCTCCAATACGGCGGACGGCACCTCTGAAGCATAATGGGGCGGTGATTGGATAATTAACTCTGGGGCAATTTCCGGAAAAACGGCGCTTATAATGCGATGACGCTGAAGGTAGGGGTTATGCGCGTCGAAATCTTCCGTTGTTAATGTGATCGGCTGAGCGTAGGGTGCCGGCCAAAATAGGCGCAGGGGCCGTCCTATAATCCGGTGGAGCAAAGCCAAACACTCGCCTAAATCCCAGTGCCCGTTAGCTCCCGATAACGTAGCCCACACCTGATATGACTCCGTAAAAGTATCCATCACTGTGTCTCCTCATGCACGAAGTTCGCCTGCCTAAGACAGCTGTAATATTGTGCGAAATCTATAAAAGTATCCCCAAGACGCCCATCATATTTGTTCACTTCGTATAGATACAGTAATCATAATACACGCAATAATCACAATAAAGGAGGGTATATATGACAGAGAATACCATCCAGACGGAAAATCATTCGGGTACTTTGGTGATCCGCCTAAATATCCCCGATCGTAGAAATCCCTTAACCTCTGCTTTAGTAGGAGAATTACGAGAGGCATTGCAAAAGGCTCAGGCTGAACCAGAGATCCGTGCCACCGTGCTGACTGGCATTGGTCCTGCCTTTAGTGCCGGAGCTGATTTGCAAGAGTTTTCCCGCATAGGGGCCAGAACCCCGGCTAAACTCTATGATGATGCATATGACGCGGCGGATTTGTTTCGTCTGGGCAGTCAACTGCGAAAACCTCTGATTGGGGCCATTAATGGCTCTGCATTTGGCGGTGGCATGGGTTTGGTTGCCATGTGTCACTGGGCCGTAGCGGCCGACACGGCCAGATTTGGGACGACGGAGCTTCGCGTGGGACTCATTCCATTCGTAATACTGCCACTTATTCGCCGTGCGATTGGTGAAAAAAATGCGCTGAAATTGATGCTCTTAGCGGAATCGATCACGGCTCGCGAAGCCTTGCAAATGGGACTGGTACAAAAAGTCGTCCCCCCAAACCAGGTTTTAGAGCAAGCACTCTCATGGGCCAAGACAGTGGGAGGGTATAGTCCTTACGCGGTGAAAATGGGGCTCGACGCCTTTTTCACCACCCAAGATTTGGATTTGGAAGCCAGTTTTGCGTATCTGGCCCGATTGCGGATATTGTCCTTTTTGAGTGACGATTTGAAAGAAGGAACGCAAGCATTTTTGGAAAAAAGGGCGCCAGTGTGGAGAGGACAATGACATGGGAAAAACGGTGCGAGTGGGAGCAGCCCAAGGGTTCTATGGTGATAGTCTTGACAGCGCGCTGGAGATGGCGCGCCAGGGAGCAATCGACTATCTCTCATTTGACGCGTTATCCGAACTGACTTTGGCGATTTTGGCCAAGGACCGGGCCAAAAATCCCCATCACGGCTATACCAAGGATTTAGTCCCTGCCATGCGCGCCTTGTTGCCACTAGCCCGGCAGCATGGTTTTAAGATGTTAACCAATGCCGGGGGCATTAATCCACAGGCAGCTCAAAGAGCGGTTTTAGAGGTCGCAGAACAGCTTGGGCTTAAAGGACTCAAGGTAGCCATGGTGAGTGGCGATGATTTAAGGAGCCGAATTCCTGAGTTGATGCAACGGGGAGTATTGGGGGCCGATTTGGAAAATGGGCGGCCATTTGCCGAAATTTCACAGGAGTTGCTCTTTGCCAACGTATATCTGGGGGCGAGACCTTTGGTTAAGGCTCTGGCCATGGGAGCGGACGTGGTGATTTCAGGGCGCACCACGGACAGTGCCCAGTTTATGGCCCCCTTGCTGCATGAATTTGGCTGGGGGCAAACGGATTTCAATCGCCTGGCGCAAGGTGTGCTCATGGGGCATTTGTTGGAGTGTTCCGCACAATCGACCGGGGGGAACTTTAGCGGGAGATGGTGGGAAGTGCCCCATATGGATCGCATTGGCTATCCTGTGGCATGGGCCGAGGAAAACGGCGCTTTTGTGATGACTAAAATTCCGGGAACAGGCGGTATGGTGACGCGCGACACGATCAAAGAACAAATGCTCTATGAAATTCACGATCCTGCCGCCTACATGACGCCTGACGTCGTCGCCAATTTTAGTACGGCCCGACTGGAAGAAACAAAACCGGACCATGTCCTTGTCACGGGAGCAACGGGCCATAACAGGCCGGATTCTTTGAAAATGGTTGCGGGCTATCCAGCCGGATATATGGGCCAAGCCATGATCGGATACTCTTGGCCGGACGCCTTGAAGAAAGCGGAAGCGGCCGCTGCCATTATTCAAAAGCAAATTGCGCGGCGTAAGCTCCGCTATGATGAAGTTCACGTCGCCTATCTGGGGTGGAATTCGTTAGGGGGGCCAACAGCACCCCGGCCCGGTGAAGATGTCAACGAAGTATATCTGCGAGTCACTGTACGCGCTAAAACCCAAGAAGAGGCCGATAAATTAGGACGCCTCTTTCCTCCCTTGGCTTTGGACGGGCCTCCGGGTCTCGGAGGAGGATCCGGAATGCTTCCTTCGCGTCAGTTGCTCGGTATGTGGTCAGGCTTAATTCCACGGGAGTGGATTGAACCCGGTGTGTCGGTCCAAGTACAGGAGGTCGATTAAAATGCCGACAGTGACATTGGCGCAAGTTTGTCAGGCCCGATCCGGGGACAAGGGGAATACGGTCAATATCGCTCTGTTTGCACCCAATGAAGCCTTCTTCCGGATTATCAAAGACCAACTCACCCCAAAGCGCGTTAAAGAGCACTTTGGCGAGTGGGTTGAAGGATCTGTGGACCGTTATGAGGTGCAAAACCTGTGGGCCCTCAATTTTGTATTGCATAGCGCGTTAAATGGAGGCGGAGCGCTTTCCATTCGTATGGATAATCTGGGTAAGTGTTTTGGGCCCATGATATTGCGGATGTCCGTGACGATACCGAATGGAGGAGAAACATCATGAACCTAGCCCAGATGATTTATCAAACCGTTTTACAATTTCCCGAACGCCTGGCTATGACAGATGGACGTGTGGCATTAACGTACCGGGAGTTGCACGAGCGCTCCATGGCTGTTGGCCGCTTTTTTCGTCATAATGGTTTAAATCCGGGTGACAGAGTTCTCATATGGCTTCCTAATGTCACCGATGCCATGGTTTTAGCGTACGCGACTTGGTGGGTGGGCGGGGTCTTTGTGCCATTGAACACGCGTTTTAGTGTTCCGGATCTGTTGGCGGTGTTGGATGATGCCCAGCCCAGGTTTTTGTTCGCCTTGGCTGATGACCGGGCACGGTTGGAAGAGAAGGGAATTCAGATGTCAAGCCCGGTATTTTGGGTGGGTGACACTCGGGGTGATGAGCTGAACCTGGTGAGGATCGTACAGTCGTATTCCGGATTGACTGAACCTCTGGCTATGGAGCCTCGGTGGGATCATGAGGCCGCTCTCTTAATGTATACCAGCGGGACCACCGGCCGCCCCAAGGGCGTCATACAAACACAGCGAAACAATACTGCAGCCGTCTCGATGGTTCACGAGTGTTGGCAAATCAGCCACCTGGACCGATTTTTGGTGAGTGTGCCTTTATTTCATGTGGGCGGCATGCAGTGTGCCGCGCTGCCGGCCTTGACAGCAGGGGCGGCGGTGAGCATGCTCCCACGCTGGTCTGCCGAGGCTTGGGTAAGCCTGGCATCGGCATTTCATCCGACGATTACAGCCTTGGTCACTACCATGTTGGTGGATTTAATTCGGTGGGCAGAAGAGCATACCGACACCCTGCCGGATTTATCATCCTTGCGGGTGACGGTTATGGGGGGATCTTCGACGCCGCCGGCAGTGGTGAACAGGTTCCAATCTCTCTTTGGCATTCATTTAATCGAACTGTACGGGGAGACAGAACTCACGGGACTGTCCGTAACTTACCGGGCGGGAGAAGCGTGGCGAGTGGGGTCAATGGGAAAGGCCCAGAGTCAGGTGCTCGACACCGCACTTTATACCGCAGGGCACATTATTCATCCCCTTGCGTTTGGAATAACCGGTGAGTTGTTATTCCGGGGCGAGACCGTAAGCCCGGGGTATTGGAACCAACCGGACAAGACTCAAGAACGCCATGTCGGGGAATGGTTTCGCACGGGCGATATGGTAAGTGCCGATGATGAGGGCTATCTTTACTACCGAGATCGGGTCGATGACATGATTGTCACGGGCGGCGAAAACGTCTTCCCTGCGGAGGTCGAGGCGGTATTGTCAGAAATTCCGGGTATCCGGCAAGTGGCAGTCATTGGGACCCCCCATCCGAGGTGGGGCGAAGAGGTCAGCGCCTTTATTGTCCCCCAGAATGCCGATCTTAGCGTTGAGACGATTCGCGTACTCATAGAAAACCATCCAGAACTTGCTTCCTACAAGCGTCCTCGCCGGATAGAATTGGTTGCCAGTTTGCCTACAACCGGCAGTGGCAAAATCAATAAGGCGTGGTTGAAGAAACAATATAGCCAAAGCGAAGGAGATGTCTAATGCCTTACCCGCCGTATTTTGCCGAAGAGCATGACCAATTTCGCGATGTCGTCCGAAAATTTGTCGCCACCGAAGTCACACCCTTCGTGGCGGATTGGGAAGAGGCCGGGGAATTTCCTTTAAGTCTCTTAAGGCGAATGGGAGAATTAGGGTTTTTGGGAGTTCACTATCCTGTCGAGGTCGGAGGACAAGGTGCCGACTATTTCATGAGTGTGGTCTTAGCCGAAGAATTGGCCAGATGCGGCGCAGGGGGATTTCCGATGGCGATGGCGGTACAAACCGACATGGCTACGCCGCCAATTTGGAAATTTGGCACCCAAGAACAAATTGAGCGGTATTTGAAACCGGCACTCGCGGGCGAAAAGCTTGCCTGTCTCGGCATTACCGAACCCAATTACGGATCCGATGTCGCATCCATAAAGACGCGGGCGTGGCGGGAGCGAAAGGGTTGGATCATTCGCGGCAGCAAAGTTTTCATCACCAACGGACCTCGTGCCGACTTCATGACGATCCTGGCTCGCACCGCTGACGCACCGGGCTATCAGGGGCTCTCCCTGTTTTTGCTGGATTTGAACCGTTCCGGGGTTCAGATGACAAAACGTTTGAGCAAGGTAGGGATGCGGTCGTCAGATACCGCACTCTTTTATTTTGATGATGTGTGGGTGCCTCAAGATGCCTTGTTGGGCGAAGAAGGCCGGGGATTTTACCAGATTATGTGGGAGCTTCAAGGTGAACGCCTGATTGCGGCGGCAGGGGCGGTGGGATCGGCCCAGTATGCTTGGGAGATAGCCCGAGATTATGCCAGCAGGCGCAAGGCCTTCGGTCATGCCCTCAGCGGATTTCAAACCGTGGCTCACCTTCTCGCGCAAATGGCCATTGAGATTGAAAGTGTGCGGCAACTGACCTATAGCACGGCCTGGCGTTTTGCCCACGGGGAAGTACCGACCCAAGAAATTGCCATGGCCAAACTGGCCACGGCAGAGACGGCCTATGAGGTGATTGACCGGACCCTGCAGATTATGGGTGGTCATGGTTACGTCAGTGACTGGCCCATCGAACGCATGTGGCGGGATATTCGCTTAAACCGCATCGGGGGAGGAACGGATGAAATTATGAAGGAAATCATTTCCACAACCATGGGTCTGAAGGCGTAGAAAAGAAGCAAGAAGACGAGAAGAAGGAGCAGAAGGAGGGTTTCGATGGTCAACTGGCTATTTTCGGCGGAGCATGATCTGTTTCGGCAAACCATCCGCAAGTTTCTGGAACGGGAAATTGTTCCCGCTATTGACGAATTTGAGCAATTGGGCGTCGTTCCTCGTGAAGTGTTCCAAAAAGTGGGTCAAAAAGGGTATTTAGGCATCCGGTTCCCCGAAAGCCTGGGGGGATTGGGGGGTGATGTGCTCGCCGAAGCGGTTTGGATTGAAGAGTTGGCTCGCTTGGGATCGGGAGGGCTGGGAGCGTCATTGTCCGGCCACACCACCATTGGCTTAACCCCCATTTGGCGCTGGGGAACCGAAGCCCAAAAAGTTCAATACCTTCGTCCCGGAATTTTAGGCGATAAGATTTGTGCCTTAGCCATAACAGAACCCGATGCGGGATCAGACGTGGCGTCCCTGAGAACACGCGCCGAGAAAGTTAACGGGGGTTTTCTCCTTAAGGGATCCAAGCTGTTTATTACCAACGGCACTCAAGCCGATGTGGTGATAGTGGCTGCGAAAACAAATCCGGACCAAGGCAAGCGGGGGATCAGCCTATTTCTGGTTGACAGTCATTCGCCTGGGTTTAGGGTAAGCCGCCGCCTGCAGAAACTGGGCTGGCAGGCCTCCGACACGGCTGAACTCTATTTCGACGAGGTGACGGTGCCCGAAGATCATCTGTTGGGCGAATTGGGAAAAGGCTTTTGGTACTTGATGGAAGACTTTCAGTGGGAACGCATTACCCTGGCCCTCTCAGCCGTGGCGCTGGCGGCACGGGCTTTGGACGATGCCATCGCCTACACCCGCGAGCGCGAACAATTCGGAAAACCGCTTCAGGAATTTCAGGTGATTCGGCATCATTTGGTGGACTTGGCAGTGGATATTGAGAAAGCCCGTCAACTCACCTACCGAGCGCTGTACGTCTTGGCCGAAGAAGGAGATGTCTCAATTCTATCAGCCATGGCCAAGGCGTATGCCGGAGAAATGGCGAGGCGGGTGAGTGATGGCGCACTTCAAGTGTTTGGCGGCAATGGTTACATGATGGATTATCCCGTTCAGCGGTACTGGAGAGATGCCCGTGTTCTATCCATCGGCGGAGGAGCGACCGAGGTGATGTACGAGATTGTGGCGAAGGCTTTGATTCACGAGGGAGGCAAAAGATGAAAGGGACACAGTTTCGTGACGAGACGCTTGGCGGAATCGGGTATTGGGTAAAGCGGCAGGCCGAGCTCTCCCCTCTTCGTCCGGCCTTGGCTGATCTGGATCAGAGCCTGACTTGGGGCGAGTTGAATTCTCGCGTCAATCAATTGGCGCATGCCCTCTTGGCCAGAGGTATCGCTCACGGGGATCGGGTCGCTGGGCTTTTATGGAACGGCATTCCGTTTTTGGAAGCGATTTTTGCGACGGCGAAACTGGGGGCGATTCTGGTACCGATTAACTTTCGGCTGAGTGAACCCGAAGTTCGCTATATTCTCTCAGACAGTGGTGCTCGGCTACTTCTGTGCCATGACTCATTTTATCCCATCGCCGAGGCGGTCATGAACGGTGATAATGTAATCCGGGTGGCCGACCCAGGCACATCTCGAACCCACAGCCCTTATGAGTCTTTGTTGGCGGCTTTCCCTGACACGGAACCGCAATCTGAGGTCAAGACGCACGACATCCACGTCATGATGTACACATCCGGCACTACCGGGAAGCCCAAAGGAGCTCAATTGAGCCACCGCAACGCGACCTGGAACGCGATTCAATTGATGCTTCACGAAGCCACTCTTCGCGTCGATGACACCGTGTTGACGGTGGCACCGCTCTTTCATATTGGAGGACTGGGGGTCCATACCCTCCCTGCGATGTACCTGGGCGCCTTTGTCATAGTTCTTTCTCGCTTTAATCCTCAAGAGGTACTGGAAACGATTCAAAACCGGCATATTACGGCGCTGTTTCTTGTCCCGGCGATGTGGCTGGCATTATCTCAAGTACCCGATTTCGACCACTATGATTTGTCGTCATTGCGTGTGTTGGTCTCGGGGGGTGCCCCTTGTCCCATTCCTTTGATTGAATTCTACCAATCCCGCGGCTTGACCTTTCTCGAAGGATTTGGCATGACGGAAACCGCGCCCATTACCATGATTCTGGGCTCAGTGGATGCTATCCGCAAACACGGATCAATTGGCCGTCCCCTATTTTACCAAGGGGCCCGGGTGGTGGATGAATCGGACCAAGATGTTGCCACGGACGAGGTGGGAGAACTGGTGCTGCAAGGTCCCAATATCTTTGAGGGCTATTGGAATATGCCACAAGCAACCCAAGATGCGTTTCGCGGGGGTTGGTTTCACACTGGCGATTTGGCGCGTGTAGACCCAGAAGGCTTTTTCTATTTGGTCGACCGCAAGAAGGATTTGTTGATTTCCGGGGGAGAAAATGTGTATCCGGTCGAAGTCGAACAGGTTTTAGTCCGTCATCCCAATATTGCCGAGGCCGCGGTCATTGGCGTGCCGGACTTAACTTGGGGCGAGGTGCCACTGGCTGTCTTGGTGCTCAAAGATGCGAGTCAAAACCTGAGGGTTGAGGATATCCAACAGTTTTGCCAGGGACGGCTGGCCGGATTTAAGATTCCTAAAACCGTGAGAGTGGTGGCGAGCCTGCCGCGAAACGCGACGGGAAAAGTGCTGAAAACCATGTTGCGGCAAATTTATGCCAAAGAGGGAGATGCGTGATGGATCGCGTGTTGGAAAAAAATTTAGCGTCGCGGGTGGCAGTCGGAGATATTGCTCTGCGAGCGGCCCAACACTTTTCGCAAAAGTTGGCTATTCATGATGGCAATGTCCGGCTGAGCTTTCAAGAGGTCAATACCCTGGCGTGCCGCTTTGGGCAGTCTCTGCTGAAAAATGAATTAACCAAACACCCGGTGGCACTCATGAGCCGCAACCGCTGGCCTTTTTTTGTCAGCTATTTTGGTGCGGCAAAAGTCGGCGCTACCATCATGCCGTTAAACTTGGGACTCGACGCGTCCTTATTGGCCTATTGCTTGAATGACGCCCAAGCAGAGATCTTGGTGGTGGAGCAGCCGCTGGCTTTTTTGGCCGAGCAAGTTATCGCCCAGGTGCCGACACTTCGCAGGGTGGTGTGGTTTGGATCCACTAATGTGGACGATTTTCAAGATTTTTTGATGGAAGGAGATGATACAGAGCCAGAAGTCGTGATTGCCGACCGCGATCCCGTGCAGCTTCTTTATACCTCGGGAACTACATCTGCACCCAAAGGGGTGCTCACAAGTCATCTGGCGGTGACGATCACAGCCTTGGGAGCGGCTTTGCAAAATCATCTTTCGGCAGAAGACCACCTGCTTCATGTGCTGCCGCTGTTTCATTGCGCTGATTTAAACGCGTTTGCCCTACCGGCTTTTATTGTGGGTGCATCCAATCATCTCCTGTCCCAATTTGATGCCACAACAGTGGCAGATATCATAGAAGAGGAACAATTGACGACGCTGTTTTTGCTGCCCATGATGTGGCAGGCACTGCTGGGAGTAGAAAATATTGATCGCCGCGACTTTTCTTCGGCGCGTCTCGCATGCTATGCTATGGCTCCCATGCCTGATGAACGCATTACCCGAATCGCTGAGCGATTTCCTCGGGCCACGGTCATTTTGGGATCAGGTCAAACGGAGTTTACACCGCCTACCACCTTTCAACGTCCTCATCATCAAGGGACAAAATCTGCATCATGGGGAACACCCGTGTTGACGGTTGACGTGCGCATCATGAATGATGACGGTGAACTGCTGAACCCGGGAGAAGTGGGTGAAATTGTCTACCGCGGCGCTCATGCGCTGTCGGAGTATCTTCATCATCCCGAGGCGACCGAACAGGCTTTTCGTCACGGCTGGTTTCACAGTGGCGACATGGGATGGATGGATGAGGAAGGGGTGGTGTGGTTCGTCGACAGAAAGAAAGACATCGTGAAAACCGGAGGCGAAAACGTCTCCTCCGTGGAAGTCGAACGATGCCTGTTAATGCATCCCGCCATCCAGGAAGCGACTGTAATTGGGCTCTCTCACCCTTATTGGGGGGAAGCTGTGACGGCTTTGGTAGCAGTAAATCCACAGTTTGAAGTGAGTGAAGAGGAAATATTGGCATTTTGCAAAGATCATTTAGCGGGATTTAAAGTCCCTAAACGCGTCCTCATCGTCACCCAATTTCCCCGCACGGGAACGGGAAAGATTCAAAAGCACCTATTGCGCAACACTTACCAGGATTTTTACCGTAAATTGCCATAGATTGGGAGTGCGACACCATGTTTGATCGCCCTTTTCACGCCTATCAAGTCGGAGAACGATGGCAATCCGGGACACGAACGATTACCGAAACCGATTTGATGCTGTTTTCTTCATTGAGTGGTGATTGGAACCCATTGCATACCGACCGAGAATGGGCGGCTAAAAGTCCCTTTGGCCAACGTATTGCGCACGGTTTGCTTGTGCTTTCGGTTGCGACGGGGCTCATGAGGCTCAAACCGGAGATTGTTGTGGCCTTTTACGGTATCGATGGGGTGCGCTTTGTTGCCCCCACTTACATCGGGGATACCTTGAGGGTAACGCTTGAGGTGAGGGCATTGGAAGAAAAGTCGAAAGGCGGAGTCATCACTTGTTGGATGAATATTGCCAAACAAAGCGGGGAGGCAGTTGTGCTATGCCAGATTAAGACACTCGTGGCAAAATAGCCGTTCGCTGGCCAAAACTGTATGGAAAGAGGGAAGAGAATGCATGAACAACAAGACGGTCCGAACCTTTCGCAAATGGCGGACCAACTGGAACAGCAAAAGACGGACATCAGGCAGCACATGGGCGGGTGGGAACAAGTCGAGCGGCAGCATCAGTTAGGTAAGTTGACAGCCAGGGAACGGATCCATCATCTCTTCGATCCGGGAACTTTTGAAGAGATGGGTATTTTTGCCCACCATCAGGACAACGCTCCCGAAATGCGGGGACGGCAGACACCGGCGGACGGCGTGATTACCGGTTGTGGAAAAATCAGAGGGCGCTCAGTCGCCCTTGCCGCTTATGATTTTACCGTCTTGGCGGGCTCAATGGGAATAGTTGGGGAGCGCAAAGTGGCCAGGGTGAGACAATGGGCATTACGCCACCGTATCCCCATGATTTGGCTTATCGATTCGGCCGGAGCCCGGATCCAGGAGTTGGCCGGGTCATGGTTTGCCGGTACCGGGGATATCTTTTTCGAGGAGGTGAAAATGTCTGGAGTGGTGCCGCAGGTATGTGCGGTGATGGGGCCGGGCGCCGCGGGCACCGCCTATGTTCCGGCATTGGCTGATTTCGTGCCGATGGTCAAGGGGACGAGCTTTATGGCTTTGGGTGGACCTCCCTTGGTTAAAGCTGCGATTGGCGAAGACATTAATGAACAAGACTTGGGTGGCAGCAAAGTTCACACCGAGCTCTCCGGCGTGGCTGATTTGGAAGTGGCGAATGACGAGGAATGCCTCGCCGCAATCCGTGATTATTTGAGTTATTTTCCTTCGCACAGCCAAGAAATGCCGCCGGAGTCACCGAGTTCGGATCCGCCCGAACGCGAGGTTCGGACAGTTGAAGATATGGTGCCAGTGGCTTTAAATCAAGGGTATGATATGCACAAGGTGATTCGGGAGATCGTGGACGATAGGACAATTTTCGAGATGAAACCCAGGTGGGCCCGCAATTTGATCACGGCATTTGCCCATATTGGCGGATATTCGGTGGGCATTATCGCAAATCAGCCGATGGTGTTGGGAGGTGCTATTGATGTCAACGCGTCGGATAAGGCGGCTCGTTTTATCATGCTCTGCGATGCCTTCAACATACCCCTGGTCTATTTGGCGGACACTCCGGCCTTTATGATTGGCTCATCTGTGGAGAAGCAAGGCATTATCCGGCACGGTGCTAAATTTCTCTATGCCACTTCGGTGGCGACAGTTCCGAAATTCACGGTAATCGTACGTAAGGCCTTTGGTGCCGGTTATTACGTCATGAATGGACGCGCTTACGAACCGGATCTTATTGTGGCCTGGCCCCATGCCCAAATTAGCCTGATGGGTGCCGAAGGCGCCGTCAACATTCTTTATGGGAAGATGATTTCGAAAAGCGATGATCCGACAGCCACCCGCGAGGAGCTATTAGTGCGCTATCGAGAACGCATTGGGCCGGATATTGCTGCCGGTTCGGCTTTAATTGACGATATTATCCGGCCGCGGGATACCCGCCGTGTCCTCTACGCCGCACTCGAACGCACCCAGAATAAGGTCGTAGAGCGTCCAACCAGAAAGCATGGTATCATGCCCGTCTAATCTGTCGCCTTCATTTAGGCTTCCGTAAAATTCACCATGGTTCGCTCGTCTGGCGAAAGAAAAGGGGTTGATTGTGGCTTGTATGACTAAAGGAGTGGGGTGCACCGGCAGTTTGGATCTGGACGCGGGTGCACCCCACTTTTGTTTTCATGGATGTCGCGGGCCTTCATTATCTTTATCCGAGCCTTTTCCTGTGTTGTAGAAGCCTTAAGGGACAGGGTGTAGAAGCCTTAAGGGACAGGGCTTGGCGCACCCCGGAAAAAATTATCGCCCAAGATTTCACGACAGCATGCGCCTTCCCAGGGATGAACCGAGCAGGTTCCGGAAAATTGACCCCGGCCGGTTTCCGATGACGTCCGGCCAAAAGAATCAGCAGAGCGATTGGTCACGGATCTTTCAGAGTGCAAGCTTATCGACAGAACCATCATATTCTTCATTCCATCATGATTACTTTCCCGTTCTCGCCGAGGTCGCACCCTACTTGGCTTTGGCCGTTATGAAAAGGCCCTATTCCCACATTGGAACAAGCTCTCCACTACCCAGTGCGCGGGGTGTGCATTGTGAACAAGATTTGACCAAAGCCGTGTTGATGAAGCTCAATGCGATGTCCATTGACGATCCTACCTGGGGCACGGCCCAAGTGGTTCTCCGTCTGGCTTGATTTCGTAAAAGACGGCCGCTATGGCCGCATGGTGGAAGAAGGGAACATCATGTGCCAATAGTGGCCCATGTATTTCTTATCCATCTCTTCTGCCGCATGTTCCGGGCAGACGCAGGCTAATCGCATGGAAAGACAGGTTTGGCGGACTGTTGATTTAAAAGGTAGACCAACAAAGCCTTTTCTACGTGCATTCGATTTTCGGCTTGCTGATAGATGATGGATTCTTCACTCTCAACGAGGCTCTCTTCAATCTCATATCCCGGATGGATCGGCATATCATGCATAAGGTAGGGATGATGTCCGGCGAGTGTCGTCCGATTGATCTGATAGGGAATCATCGTCTTCATTCTCGCTTCACGCTCCGCCAAAAAGTTCGGAGCATTGAAAAATTCCATATCCACCCAGGTGTCGGTGTACACGAAGTCTGTGTCACCGATGACATCCTCAATGGCAGAGACTCGTTGAACCAAGTCACTCGCTTCGGCGAAATCCATCAGTTGCTGATCCCACGACGCGGGGTTGATAATCGGCGTTACCAACTTCAATTTGAGCCCCATTTGCATACATCCCTCAATTAACGAATTCGCGACGTTGTTTAACACACCCACATAGCTCAACGTTGTTCCGCTAAATGTTCCCCTGATTTCGAATATGGTCATTAAATCAGCGAGGGCTTGGCACGGATGGTACCGCTCGGAACAGCCATTGATAACGGGCACTTGAGAATAGTGGGCGAGATCCACGACATCCTTATGATATTTTAAGCGCGCCATGATCACATCGCAGTTTCGAGAAGCATATTGCACTTCATATTGAATCGGCGAGATGGCGAAATTAGATTGATCCCAATCCAGCGTCACTGGATATCCGCCCAGTTGATGGATGGCGGAAGCGAACGACAAGAGGGTACGCGTGGAGGTCTTTTGGAACAGCATCAAGAGCCCCTGATGCAAACAGGTAGACGCATAGGCCTCGGGATGCTTCTTCATCTTAATGCCCAGCTCAATGATTCCCTGAATCTCATCTCGACTGAAGTCAACGAGAGATACGAAATGTCTCATGGCTTTCACCGTCCGTCATATGACTTCCGCTCAAAGGACAGAATACCGCACCTCAGACAAGATTTAAGTGGGCTCTCGACCATCTCCCGGTGGCCAACCATCAATTTGGCGCACTCCATCGCTTGCCACTTCCGGCTCGAAGTCCACGTCAGTCTTCCCACAGAATGAAGGTAGACCATCCGTGAACCATCCACTAATCCGAATTCATGTTGATTCCATGATGAACCATCTTTGAATAATTATTCTCCAAATATACATATTAATACAACCATAGTCAAACGACATTGCGGGTCTCTTCAGCCAAGTTAGGTTAGGACAATTCTATGAAGAGACGAAGGATCCACAACACTGCCCAAAACGTCATCACATTCGATCTATTCGGGAATGCGAATTATGAAAGAAAATATGAAAGAAGAGCGGCCACTGCTCGTCCGGGAAATGGATACTTCTTGCGTCGAAGTGATCAGTCTGCCGGGATTGTCAAATCCCACCATTTCGAATTCCGTTTCAGTTTTTTGCACAAAATGAGCTAAGCGCACGCGAATTTCGACAATTTCGCCACGGATCGGAGCCAGAGGGATGTCGTGATGCCAGCTTGTTTGAAGCGAGCCATTAATGGTATGATCATAAAAAGAATCACCCTTTAATAAGGAGGGAACAGCGTCATGCGCCCAGACACGGAAGCTCATTTAGCCCTCTATCGGTTTGCTCACACGCTCGCGTCTCTTGACGCCTTGGATAGCGTGTATGGGATGATGGTCGACACGGACATGCATGTGTGGGTCGTTTTGCGTGACCTCCGTCGGCCACAGGAAGAAGCCGTTTTTGATGCGCAAATTGACACGGATCCCGACTTTTTATTGACGATCCATTTTACCGACTCGCACGAGACGGTGCCGGCTAACGCAGAAAAAGTGGATATCCGGATGGTGGGATGAACAACACGCCACTACCCCATTCAGACCAAGTGACGATCAATGACCAGCTGGCCCAGCATTTAGAGACACTTCACTCAGACCTCAACTTAGGGAAGGCTAGTCGGCAATGGCACATGACCGTGTTGTTTTATGCGGCAGTGCACTGGGTCGAAGAACAATTCCAGCAAAAAAATACCCGCCATCCTTCGGCCATCAGACACGCAAAAAGCGTCTGCACCAAGTATGGCCCAACAAAAAGACCCGCGATCCGTGCCTATTTGCAATTGGAACATTTCTCCAGACAAGCCCGCTATGACGGATGGATTCCTACGGATCAGGATCTTCAAGACGCCAAAAACTATCTCAAACATGTGAAAACAGATATCGTATAGGCTGGGGCTGGCGCAATTCGATGGCTAGGCCTCTCATGGCCGCTCGAAACGTCCACCCTCCTCCCCGCGTTTGGAGCACCATGCCCCCCAGTAACAGGATGGGACTCCTCAAAAAACTTGCACTAATCATTAACCAGGCTCCGGCTAACAAACTTCCCATCCCCCATCGCAGTCGCTGCTGGGCATCTTCAGGCCACGGTGACAGTTGGGCGATTCCCCCACCGCCTAACACGACAAACAACAAAAGATCGGCCCATAACGGATTGGTCGTGTGAAACACCGTGGCAGTATCCGCAGGAATCAATGCGATGGTCGTGCCATTTAAGGCAAATAAGGTAAATCCTGCCGGGGCATACAGACGCCAAAATTTTGTCCATGCTGAAAGAGAAATAGGCTGACGCGATGAATGAGACGGCGAGATGGTCTGTGTCTGAGAAGTTATCGTAGCTATCCCCCCCACGCACTGAGTAAAACGCCCAAAAGAAGAATATAGGGTACGGTGTCCTGCCGGATCGAGAAGATCCTTAATGTTATCATTATCGCCGCTAGGAGAGGCCCCAGACCAAATCCGACCATGGTCATTATGCTTGCTCCCGTGACAATCCGACTCCGAGAAGTGCCTCGGACTGTGGCGAATAAAAAACGCTGTCCCAGGGCCCATAAACAGGCCGAGGGACACCCCCTCCAATGCTCTGGCCAAAAAGAGTTGCCAGACTTGATGATCCCAGAGAAACAATCCTGTTGCCCCGATGGCACAGCTTATCCCAAGAAGAGTGAGGCGTTTGGGGCCATAATGTTTGGCCCAGGTTCCCACAATCACCATGCAGGGAATGAGACATATTGCATAAATGGCAAACAGCAACGTTACCATCAAGGCCGAGAGATGGTACTGGTGCTGATAGAATGGAAAGAGGGGGGCCGACATATTTGCCTCCGTGGTCATCACTAGCAATGCCTTTTTTCTCTCCTTGAGCCACCCGTTGCCGGAGTTGTACCACCTGGTCAGGCCGTAGAGAGGGTTTGCGGCCTTTGTATACCCCGCGTTTTTTGGCGAGGGCAATCCCTTCCCGCTGCCGTTCCCGAATCAAGGCCCGCTCAAATTCCGCAAAGGCTCCCATGACAGATAACAGCAACTGCGCCAGCGGTGCATCCTCTCCCGTAAAGGTGAGCTGTTCTTTCACAAAGGTAATGCGGATGCCGCGTTGCGTGAGCATTTTGACCAGTCGGCGCAAATCGTCGAGATTGCGGGCCAGCCGGTCCATACTATGGACCATCACGGTATCTCCGTCTCGGACGAAATCCAGGAGCGCTGCTAATTGGGGACGATGCACATCCTTCCCCGACGCGTGGTCCGTGAACACCCGGTCCAGATGTACATCGTCCAATTGTCGGTCCGGATTTTGGTCCCCACTGCTCACGCGAATATACCCCACCCATTTGACAGTGTTGTGCTGCTAATCTCCATCAAGTGGCAGTCTTTTAGCATTGAAATATAAGTGTTCGAAGTGCGTTCTCTTCCACCAAAATACAACATCGCTTGCAACTCCACGTCGGGTTCGCGTTTTTCAACGAGATCTGTACATCGCTCGTATATAAGTATCAAACTTCCTGGAAGCGCTTGTTTAGCCACATTGGCGACAATTTCCTGAGCTGCTGAATTAGGCCAGTTGTGCAAAACCCAAGAGATGACATAAATCCCTTGGACTGAAGGGATAGTTGTTGGGTCATGCACATCTCCAGCTACTCCCTTAAATCCGGGGAACATCTCTCTCAACGCTATATTAACGGGGACTTAACCAGTGCAGAACATACTGCCGCGTTATTGGCTATAGCGGGATTGCCGGTCAAAAAATAACATGTCGCTTGATGAAGGCCTTATTACCTTTGCACGCATTAAAGAACTCGAATTATTCCCTGTTGTCGGGCAATTTGATACGGTTCACCTGTGTGCCATTCACTATCGTATTTTTCAAGACTTGCCTCATCATCATCCCGGCCAATTCCGGCCCAAGACTTCCACGTAGGTCAAAGCCCACGCACTCGAATCCGGCGAATATTATTCTGTACCCTATGCGCCACAGCGTCTCTTAGAATCCCATCTTGCACAAGTACTGAAAGATCTTCAGGGTTCTATGGGCTTTCGCGGATTATCATTGGACTTATTCGCGCAACGCATGGCCCGGTTTTATGCCGACCTCGATTACCTGCACCCGTTTAGCGAAGGCAATAGCCGCGCTTTGCGCACGTTTACCCGCCAACTTGCTCGCGAAGCCGGGTTTGATTTGGACTGGGCTCCCCGTAACGCGGATGGGAGCACTCGTGATCGACTGTATCGAGCACGCGACCTGTCTGTGATTCATCGGGCGTTTCCCAAACTTGACGAACCAAGAGCCATGGAAACCGACGACCGCATGGAATACGAAACGTATTGGGTGCTCAAACAACTGCAACAAGCCACTCCGTTAGATGTCATTATTCGCCAATGTACAACACCGCTCCCGGAACGTCACCATGCCCTGCCCAGGGCCAGCCGAGATGAACCCGAAGAAGAATACGAGCCTGAATAGCGGTGAGGCGTTTATTCTCGCAATAAGGAATGAGGATGCAACAGGAATCGAAGGGTTCTGTGGCGAATACTTCGTTTTGGGGTGATGTTAACCGATGCCCAGTCGTCCCAAAGACTCCTATAGTGTGGATCCCTGCAAGCTGCCCTCCGGCCACTGGAAAGGTCGGGTCGTGCTTTATGACCTCCCTCTTAGTCTTTAGACGCCAGACCATACCCGAGATGCGCAGCAGAATCAAAAAAACGCGTCGGTTTGGCGGCAATCGATGAGGTCTGCCGGAAAACGGAGAAGGGGGAGCGGCTAGGTGACAACTAGAGCTTGTCCCGCGATCGTGGTTAACTGACGGGCAGTGGCGAAAATCCGCTGGAATAAGCCATACCACATCACCCACCTGGAGTCCCCAATTGCCCAAGCGCCACACGGCATGGGTCCCTTTGTTCCGGACGGCATTGGCAGGCCAATCCCGATCTTACTTTACATTTACTTTGGGTTTGTTGTATGAATCCACGGGGGATCAGCGGCTGTAGCTCCTTGGTCGTAAGCAGCTTGAGCTTGGACCTGCCCCAGATCATTTTCCTCCATGGGAGTGATTAATCCCACTTCGATAAAGGTTTCAGCATCATGGGTAAGATGAGTAGTTTGTGCGGTTTCGAAAAAAGCGGGATCATCTTGGGCAATACGGTAAGGATATTCTGAACCCGGATAGCATGGATCAACAATTTCTAACCACCAGTCTGTACGTGATCCCTGGACTTCCCAATGCCATGGCTCTTGAAAATGTGGCTGACGCGGATGCAATTGATCCCGTGACGGCAGCCAGAAAGTGTGCTTTGGCCACGGTCCTTGACTCTCTTGCTGGTGTGCAAAAAGGCAATCATATAAGCACTCTAAGAACTCTTTTTTGCTCATTATGGGCTGGGTATCATGCGGTTGATCTTCAAAAACTAGCCGATCGGCCCAGGGATTAAAATATTCACCATATTGTGCCCACTTGGGATTTTCCACAGCCTCATGCTGCCCCAACTCCCCTTGGTCCATGGCACTGATTAACACCTGCACAAATTCCCGAACGCGTTTGGGCGTCGCCATACCTAACTCACGTGCCCAGGGAAAGAAATTATGCATAGCGTCCAATTGATAGAGACGGCCCTCAATTGGCACACGGTGATCGCGGATTCGCAAGAACCAAAAAACTCTGTCTCCGAGAACCGTCCACTCCCATGGTTTATAGGACCACTGTTCGGGAAGACTTTCATCACTGATGTCTTCATTTGTGTCTTCAAATCGAACCGGTACTTCCCCCAGACGACCCGCATTCAAGATTGCATCGTATAAACCCGCAACAAATTCCGAGTCGTTCACTTTGTCACTCCCCTTTAATGCAGTCAAAAACAAAGCGTACGCCTATATCAAAGAAATCGTCCGTACCCGCCTCATGAGAATCCCGGTGACTCACTTCAACTCTACCACGGGTTTTCCTACCGGTACACGGGCAAATGACACTACTAAGGGGCCCATATGAGAATAGACCGATCTGGAAGGATTGACATCATTCCCTTAGCTCCATCCATGACGACTCAGCACGTTGGCCATGATTCCGTATTCCATTCCCAAGGAAACGGTAATCCCAAGCCAGGTCCAACGTTGCCAAAGCAAACGCCAAGCCGCGCCCGTGAAAATACCTACCATGACCAAAACCAATACGACTTCCACAAACAAGGGCCTATGCTGATCAACAAAAGCATTCAGCGATGGACTGGTCCAAATTAAGCTGACCAATGCGCTTCCGATCAGTATCAACATGGCTCCCATGCGAGTCAGTCGTTGATGAATTCCGGGGGAGCGATGCGGTAATAATAGGGCAATAGCCCATTGAACCCACACATCCAATTCTTTGAATCCACTGACACCCGCCAATTGTCCCACTGCGGTCAATCCCCATGACCATAAGATCTGCCATCCCACCTCTGCATTGAGGCTGGTGGCAAGCAGATCACTTCTCACGGACTGAGAGATCAACAAAGCGTATAAAGCTACTAACACACCGGTAACAAGCCACAAGGACAGCCGGCTTGTTACCTCCCTGTTCTTGTCCTTAAGAACAGCTTTCCTATGCCGCCACTGTATCATGATGTCCTTTCAACAAATCCTGTGCCGCAATGCCGATCAAAATGGCAAAGGGTCCGATCATGCCCGGACTCGGTGCCAAGCCTGTCCATAGGCCCCCCCCATGCTTGGGGGCCAATCCAAATCAGCGCGACGACAATCCATGACAATCTCGGCGCATAGACAGATCCGCGAAGCCATATTCATCCCACGATCAGCGAGAGAACAACCCACGCGAGATTGACACTGACAGGATGGCGAAAACTTGCCGAGACCATCCAATTGATAATCCGTTGCTCCCAAAAGGGCTCCGGACCTTCCATGGTCATTAAACCGAAGGCATCCGCTAAACGGGGACCTTGCCAAAACCCCGCTCCCGGAAGGGCTTGAAGGCCCGCCATCATGATCCATAACCGCCCCATGGCTTGACGAATGCGAAAACCAATATAGCCTTGACGCCAATGGCTTTCAGGGAAGAGACAAAGAGCCGTCACCAGGGCATACAAGAGTGCCGCTCCGGGGGTACCGGTAAGAATACTGCCGATACCATTAAACAAATTGCCCATCCCTTCCCCGACAACCCATACGACTAATGACCAGGCAATGAGTCCCAATCCCGCTATCCGCCGTAAAAAAGGCAGTCCAAAAGCCAGAGCCCAGGCTCCCAAGATTTCACCGGCTGCGATCACATACGCCCACACATGAGGAGCCAGGATCCAAATCTGATCCGCTTTGCTTAACACATCGCGAAGAAAGCCCGGTTGCCAGGATTCGGCCACAGGAGCCAAAATCGCGCTAAAAAAGAGAAGCGTGCCAATCGTGGGCTGCAACATGAAGAGTGACTCACGGCGTAAACCTTAGCACCCTGAACTGCGGTCAAGGCCCAAGCATTGCCTGAAATCGACGAGGGCGGCGACGCCATTTTCCAGGGCTTACCCCATCATCCGTGGTATCCCAGATTACCGCGTCATAATAACTTTGCTTCTCCATAATGCCCACAAGGACTGTCCCATGATTTTGCCAAGTCGGAGACATTACCGTAATGCTGTGATGTGCCCATGAAGACGGCATAGGAACTGCTACTCGCGTCCACTTGGAATCCCGCAGGGGAGAATGTCCAAAGAGACGGAATCTGGTTGCCGGCATTCTCCTGCAAGCCACACACTCTGGTGGGATCCCACACCTAAAGAGGCCTCTGACATCCAAGGAATTTGTCCACTTAATGGACGCCAGTTTTTTCCTGTGCTGGCGGTATACTACAAACGGAGCCACGCCTTGGAGTCGAATACGGCTGCCAAAGGTTTCTTGGCTTGGGGAAGCAAGGGACCCGGCACCATCAAAGGCGAACTCCACTTCCTGCCTCCGTCCGCTGTGGTGCGTACAACCGGATCGATATTTGGTAAGCATAGCCACCGAGAACAGCCCAAGCATTTTCCCCCGACACGGGATGGAGAGCGATTCCGCCCCTTTGTGTCATTCCGGCCGGTGTTACAGAGGACCATGAATGGCTCCCGGCATTCGAGTGGGCCACCTACCGGCAGTCTTTTGGTGAAGGATTATCATCTACCGTATAACGCACCTCTCATCCTTTGCACAAGTGCTCACTATTCATTAGCATGTTCTCAATGTACTTGCCGCTGATTATGCGCTGGATGAGACCCTCCATGGCCCATCACATGTGAACTGCCCATACCATGTTTCATTCCCCTCGCGACCATCCACCAGTTGATGGGATAACTCACAATGGAACCAACCAAGATACTAATAGACATGGTCAACCAGAACGTTGGTGACCACGCAGACATCACAGACCACCCGTGCATTAGGAAATACATCGTCGGGAACATGCCCACAACCATGAACGTAAGCGATAAAAGTTCAGCCCGGAAGCCCGTGCGAACAGCGGCTCGAAGAGAAATCTGGTTCATGTGCATAATCGGGATGGTTTGAAACACAAGCCAACCGACCAGAAAACCCACAATGTATTCCACCCCCATGTCGACATACATCGGGGTTCCAAGTGATGAGGTGACAACAGCAGCCGCCACAATGCCTAAGGCATCTCCTGCAACACAGTGAACCACAGAACCTGTCGCCTGTTTCCACATAGGCGCAACGAACTTATCATGTGTACCTGGCTCCGGCTCCCGACAACTCGTGATATAGATTAAAAGACCGAGAATGCCAAGGTAAAGTGTAATCAGTACCCACGCCACTTTCATCATCTTCATAATCTCAGGTTGATGACGTAAATCATACATGAGCCAAATCACACTGACTATGGAGAGAACGCCCCACACAGCGGCAACTATATTCACTCTTTCACCTCATTCGCGCAATCGTCCGACCGTTATTATGGGCAATCATTTCTCGTTTAACACCATGTCGGCAAAAAGGCACCTAAAGTATGCGCGGTCTCGGCGCCACATTCATTGTGCCCATGGAATTGCTCATTGAAGACAATTCCGTCAGTGTTTCCCTCGGAAGAATTAGCATCTGAAGACGTTTTTGGTTGCCCATTCTCATTGAAAAATGACGGCCAAAGAGTTCCCTCCTGATAATGGAACACAGCCAGCATGCCACCTTCTTGACCCTTAAAACCCCTTTATGATGTTCCTGAATTGAACATGTTCTTCGGCAGAGAAATGAACATACCGTCGTATTCCTCGTATTTTGATGAAATACCTAAGGCCAAAAATCCAAGAGATTTTCCATACCATTTAACTTGTTCTTGGGAATCAGGTTATATTGATCTGGAATATGCGAGAATTATGTGCGGTTCCGGCTAAATACGTGTCAAATCGCCGGGATTTGAGTGCTTTGGCAAGAATAGTCCTAACTTCATTCGCAATCACGATTATCCCGACAATTTCTGTAAGCCAGAGGTTGTAAAGATGATATGAGATCTCTGTTGGAACGAATGAAAGAATTCAAGGGTTGAAAGGAAATTGGAATACCGCGATCATCCGGACGCATCTTATTTGACCGCCCGATCTCGTCTTTGAAATAAGCGGACTGGATAAGTACACCAGGAAATCCATAAATGCCCCTTATGGAATATTAAATCCGTCCTATAGATATGAAAAAATTGGGTGTACCTCACTTTTGTGAGCCAATATTTGTTATGACAATATATGGGATCGAATTGAGCGTCGAGAAGACAGGATCGCGCCGTATGCGCATGACACCGAATCCTAGACGAATAGGAGGGATCGAACAACTCCCCCCTCAGTGTGTCCACAGGGACGACCTTCAGAGGGCCTATTAGGTAGAGGAGAAGAGGGCTCAGGCCGCGAAATTAGGCGACGGACGGGGCAGTCCGGCCATAGGGCTGGGTGCTTTTCCACCAAGCGTCCCACTGGTGGGATCGATGCAAAGCCCGCAAGGTGGCCACTGCCTGGGCTCCCGGCCGGGTCCATCGCATTCCGCTGGCACTCAGGCGTTGTTTTAACACGGTTTTACAGGCGCCTTCGATGATTCCCGAGCCGATGGGCAAGCCCATCCGGGCATAACGCGGATAATCCCTGCGCGTTTGTTGATTAGAGAAATATTGAGCATGGGTGTGGGCGGCCTCGGGATCCCGGGCGTCTTGGCTGGAGCACTCGGCTAGCGCATTGAGGATAGGACCCACTCCGTGCGCCTCCAAGGTATCGTTGAAGAGGGAAGCCCAGGTGGTGCAGGGCTCCGTCCCGGAGCCGAATTGCGCGGCAGCAAAGGCCCACAGATGCTCGCGGGCATGAAAAATATCGAGCGTGTTGACCAGAGTTTTGCCGGGCACGTGAAGATGCAGGGCCCCCTCCTCCCCAATCCCATGGGCTCCATCACCGAGCAACGGGATCAGGTGACAACGGGGAGCTTCTAAGCCGTTTTGCACGGCATGGGCTTCCATCCGAGACCAAAATTCCGCACGGGATTCTAACCCCACACAATAATCTGGAGAGGCTTGTATCCCCTGGATCCCCGGCCCCAAGGAACCGCTTAAAGCGAGGGGGACGGAGACACCCACTTTGACTTCATGCCAGGCCTGATCTTCGCGAAAGTGGACCATGGCCCCATCCACGGCCACCATCAACGCCTCCGGCTCCGGGAGATCCTGGTTCACGATCTCCCGTTCTCCAGCCGCGACGGCGGCGATCTGGGTCTGCTCCCGTTGTTCCGCTTGCTGTCCCAGCCGCTCGGTGACCCGGCGGACCGTTTCCCCATCGATGGGAATATTCCAGGCACTTTCCACAATCGCGGGCACCTGATCAAAGGGGCGATCAATGGCCTGCTCGATGACAAAGTGCGCTAAGGCCGGCGTGAAATGTTCCGGACCCAATGCCAATGCGTCATCCGCCGGAGCCCATCCACCGTGTCCGGCACCGCACACCCAATAGGGCCGCGTCCACTGTAACTCGCCAAACCGCCCGGTTTTGTGCAAAGGCCGATATCGGCTCACACACCGCAAGGGTTTGTCACAGGTCGGACAGGTGGGGTGCGATTCCGTGGTGTCCGCGACCTGGGCCGTCACCCAGTGGGTGACGAGGGCCTGCCCACAACGTTGCAACAATTCATCGATCATCCCCTCGATGGCTTCGAGGTTCTGCACTTCCTGACGAATGCGGGCCGGCATGGTGTCCTGCCACCACTCCGCGATTTTTTCTCGCATCGATGTCACAAATTCGCTCCACAAGATGTTACTGCCCTTGCTCAATTCCTGCGATGCTCGTATCATATCATTATAGCTCCTCTTTTGAGTGGGTAAACTTCTTTGGAGGAGCTTCGACATGCGCACCCAAAAATCCTTTGCATCCCACACAGAAATTTCATACCATAAATTCCCTGACCTTACCATCCATTACCTGGCATTAATTCCCTCACAAAAGTGAGGTACACCCAAAAAATTTACCGGTTTTTTGAAAGAATCGCTGACCGTCTTTACGGTGGATTGCCCTGAGATCAAAATCTTGTGAAGATCCCCGGGAAAAAGTGAGAGTCGACAAATTCACCAACAAGTACCGCGGGAGTCCCTCCCAAATGAACGGAAGTGGACAGATATTGTTCTTGCAGGTCGAATTAGGGGTTGTTTCTTATTCGAAATCATGACAAAATGTGGACGATATCGCAACAAAATCGAAGCACCAAACAAGAGATATATCGGCACTGTTGAGGCATCAATCCGGTATAGCTGGAGGTTTATATGTGGCCTTTCAAACGCCAGCAACCTGCTGACACAGAACCTTCGGAATCCGTGTCCAATGAGGCTATTATTGACGTCGTCAACAATATTAACGAACAATTGACCAAGTTTATACGATGGAACTACCGCAATCAAAGAAATGCGTCCGATGCCATGCAAACAATGCAAGAGTCCCTGGAAACCATAGTATCTGAACGCCAAGAATCACAACGTCGTCTCTTGGCAATGCAAGTGCATTGGACGCAGTTAATGATCTCATGGCTGGATGATTTGGATTTGCTCACGCATGAAAGCCAGGGAATGCCCTCTTCATGGAGTCAGCTGGTCGAACGCTGGAGCAAACAAATTTTAGAGGCATTGGCCGCAAACGGAATTTCGGAACTGGTCGTACTGCGCAAGGCTTTTGATCCTAAGAAATGTGAAGCGTTAGGGTCCACCAAAGATGAAGTGGGACAGCCTTATGAAGTCGTTAAAGTACTGCGCCGGGGCTATATCCAAGAAGACAGGGTTTACCGCAAAGCACAAGTCATCGTAGTCAGTAATGACGAGGAGGAGATACATTATAGTGGAAACCATTGAAGTCAATGACGCCACATTTCGTCCAATAGTAGGAATCGACCTCGGCACCACCAATTCCGCGGTCGCTTTGATTCGGGACGGACAGCCGCATATTGTGGCATCCCCGCAAGGAGAGCAGTTGCTGCCGTCTGTGGTTCTGATCGATAATCAAGACCAGGTGATTGTGGGACAAGATGCCAAGGACTCCTTGATTGCCATGCCTGAGCGCACGATGGCCGCGATAAAGCGGCTCATGGGCCGTGAAGGCTTCGTAACCGTGGCCGGGAAAGAGTTTCTTCCCGAGGATGTTTCCGCATTGATTCTCAAACAATTGCGCGAATATTTAGTCCCTATTTTTGGTGATGGGCCCGTTGAAGCCGTTATTACCGTCCCGGCCTATTTCGATGACAAACAGCGCCGTGCGACCAAGCGGGCGGGAGAACTGGCCGGTTTCATCGTCGAGCGTATCATTAATGAACCCACTGCGGCTGCATTGGCCTACGGGCTGGGACAAGGTGATGAGCATAAAAATATTCTGGTTTATGACTTAGGCGGGGGCACATTTGATGTCAGTGTCATTACCCTCCAAGACGGAGTCTTGGAGGTGCGCTCCAGCGACGGAAATAAGAACTTGGGTGGTGAAGATTTCGACTGGCGTTTAGTAGACTGGATGGCCGAGCGCATTCGCCAAGAACAGCAAGTCGATCCGCGCAAAGACCTAAGAGCCCGCGCCATCCTGAAAGAAGTTGCGGAAAAGACCAAATGGACTTTATCGACATACAATGAGGCCAGCATTGAAACCCCAGTGCTCATGATGCATGATGGTATCCCTGTGTCTTTGAACACCCCCGTCACTGCTGAGGAATTCACCCAAATGATTCAGCCTTGGCTGGACGAAACCCTGCAATTGACTCAAACAGCGTTGAAAGCCGCTAATCTTGCACCAAGCGACATTGACAATGTCTTGTTAGTCGGAGGCTCGACCCGCATTCCCAAAGTTCAACAGATGATGCGCGAACTCTTCGATCATGATCCTCAACACGAAGTCGACCCGGACATGGCCGTGGCCTTAGGGGCGGCCGTACAAGCCGGATTGAAATCCGGAGCATTATCCGAAACTCACTTAGTGGTTACGGACGTGGCTCCTTTTTCCATGGGCATTTCTGTTGTGCGAGCCGATCGCTGGGGAGAAATGGTACCAGGATTTTACAAACCGATTATATCCCGCAACACGACCATCCCCTGCACCCGCAAGACCACTGTATACACTCTTTATGATCGCCAAGACCGTATTCAAGTCGAGATTTTTCAAGGGGAGCATGACAGAGTCGAACAAAACCTGCAACTTGGGTCCTTTTTCGTACCCGGAATTCCTCCGGCGTTGGCCGGCCAAGAATCTGTTGAAGTCCAATTTCGCTATAACCTTAACGGTATTTTGGAAGCGACCGCAAAAATTGTGTCCACCAAGGCTACACAGGGCATTGTGGTACAAGACGGGTTGGACCGTTCTTCCACGGATCTTTTTGAATCCAGCAAAGTGCGTCTTGAAACCTTGGCACAAGCTGACACCATAGTGGAGTCTGAAGCCAACGAACCCGAAGAGGACGAGGTCCTTCTCATGGAAGGAATCGAAGAAAAAGAGGAATCTGCTGACACTTTAGAACAGGAAACGGAACAGTCGGACGTGATAAAAGAAGCCCAAAGAATTGTGCAAGATTTGCAGGCAATCGCCTCACTCCGTCAAGGTTCACAACGATCTTCCGCCAAATCACTCATCAACCAACTTGAGCAGGCTATCACTCGTCAAGACACCGAAGGACTTCCCGATTTGTTGGATGAGGCCACGGACCTGCTCTTTGAAATGGAAGGATAAGATTAAATCCTTCCCCCGTCTCGGATTGTGCAATCTGACTGAGGAAAAGCATTTTATCCAAGTCCAACGCGATCAAGGACTCGAGAAAGGCAGGGAAAATCTCTCATGGGTAAATCACAGGCTAAAAACAGGAAGTCAAAAAGGCAGTCCCCTCGTTCCGCTCCGTCATCGGCTTCTGTCAGTCCCGGACTCTATGGAACACTCAATGTCGCCCGGAACGCCGATGACGAGATTATTCGGAGATCATACTTGACCCTGATTAAACAATTTCCGCCGGAAACGCATGCAGAAGAATTTCAATCCATCCGCGAGGCTTACGAGATATTGTCCAATCCTGTCTCCCGCAGACAATACGATCGCGAACGCTTCTATGGAAAGTCATGGGAGCAGTTACGAGAAAAAACACAACGGCTAATATTTGAAGACCGTTTACAAGATGCCGCGCATACGCTGGTGCAAATGTGTGATATCAAACCAAGCAGTGAGGACTATCTCCAGTTGGCCCATATCTATAGTCAGTTGGGTCTCAATACGAAATCACAACAAGCCGCGGATAAGGCCATGGCGCTGGTGGATACCGATGAGGAACGCGTCAAGCTTTTGATGTCGCGGATCATGTCCCAGAATGATGACCCCGACTACCAAATATCTCAACTCTTTACACTCCTTTCTGATTATCCCGAGGCAGCGCGTAACGTGTTGGGTCCGACGATTTTTCACCTGCTTTACATGATGGGCGACAAAAAGGATGCCATGTCTTATTACCGTACACAACTATCCCGAAAAAAAATACCAACCGTGGACGATGTCGACGTCTACGTGCGGTGGCTTACCTCTTTAGCCAATGAGCACGATATTAATGCCGTCAAGAAATTATTGACAACGCGCATTAAACCGGCGTTCCAACGCCTGGCCAAGGCTACTGACACGACGGTACTGCAACAACGCTTGCAAGAACTCATCGCAGATTTTGAGACGCACGATCCCTACGTGGCGGCACAAGTGGTTGAGCTCCTTTTGTCCCTAGATCCCCCCAATCAGCTTGAGTGGCGAAAAAAACGGCGCAACTTTATGGCCCAAGCCACTTTGGACAGTGAGACTTTACACCTCGTTATGGACTATAATATTCCCACAATCTTGCTTGAAAGATTCTTTGAGGGTATCCGAGACCGTTATCCGCAAATAGGCGAATTCCTTGCGCTTCGATTGGACGGTGCATCTAGCGATATTCGCCACGGCATGCAATACATTATCACGCACTATCCTCACGTGTTTCGCGAGTTCGAAACGAAATGGCGAAGCGCATGTGAATCCTTGGGATTCACTATTAGGGTTACGCGCAACGATTCATCCGTGCCCGTGGCTCAGAACCAATTGTTCGACTAACGAATATTCCGTCAGACTAACTGATGGAGCAAACTTTTCACATCGTATGGACAGTGTCCCTCATAAAGAAACTGTTTTCCGTCCCATAACCTGCTCTCATGCAATGGTGCGCCTTCCCAAAGAAAGCGCACCGAGACGCCTTATGGGATCTTGATTGGGTCGGCTTTTGAGCTCACATAAACCACAAGCACACGGATCCACCTAATCCTAACAACATGATCGGTTAACTCAGATCACAAGGATGAAAACTCAAAATCAGCACCGTGATGCACGTTCTGGCGGCGTACACTGGCACTCCATACATTAGATAACCGCCTCTGTCTTCCTCCGACAGATCCAACCTGACTTATCTGGGGATGTATGATATGACTCAAGGCTTCCAGCAGGTCTTCCCCTGAATTCATCTTGGCTCCCTTTCCGTCCTTAAGACGGCGCGAGAGCATCCCAAATTCCCCAATAAACCACAGGAACACTTCTTTCTTAATCCTTTGAAAAAGTCGTTTGTGTGCGTCTCCACATTTTCCAAAACTCTGCTGACCTTTCGTCCCACATGCCGTATAGTGGATCTATGGATTCAAATCGGCAGAACACAACACTCAAAAGTTCCACCCCTTCATCTAAGCGGTTCATAAAATGGGCACTCTATGGTAGTGTCCTTTTGCTAATTATGGCGGTAACTAAATACGGAGATCTCCAACTCAATTCCTTCGTGGCCAACTTCGTCGCCAGAGGGCACTGGAACGTGTACCGCTATTTCGCCAAGACCCCCTCTCTTCGGCCGATTGCTACGGTCATGCCCCCCGCTTATTATGTGCTGACTGGCATTTACTTAGGTCTTCTTCATCTGATTCACCTCGATCCGGTTCCTACTCGTGCCAAATTCCTTTATGCACACATCTTTGGTGTTACCCACGGATGGATGGTGTTCTTTGGACTGGTGCTGCTCAAGATTCCTAACCTCATTGCCTTAATTGTTGGTGCCTGGGCACTGAGGAAACTCGCCCGCAAAGTGAATGGCAGGCCAGAATTGATGTCCGGTTTATGGCTCTTCAGTCCAATTGTCATTGTGGAATCGTTTATGCAGGCACAAATGGACATTATACCGGCAACGTTAACAATTCTGGCCTTGTTAGCATACAAACGGGACCAAGAGTGGAAAATGTTTGCTTGGCTTGGGATTGCGGCAGCTTTCCAAATTTATCCTCTGCTATTTGTACCCCCAACGGCTCTTTTTTTGGCAAAGGGAAAGTTTAGACGGATCATCAAATGGGGGTTTATCGCCAGTGTTCCATTTTTACTCAGCTTGTCCCCATTTTTAGGACACGAATTAATCACCCGCGTATTTTTCGCCAAGAATGGCGCCAGCCTTTTTTCCAGTGTTCGTCTTGGCCTTATTCCTGTTCACTTGTGGGTCATGATATACGCCATCATCTGTTATACAGCATGGCGTCTCGGTATCCATTATCGTTTCCAATACGGTACACTGGCTGTCGGCTTAATTTGGATGACGGTGTGTTCATCCATTTTTATCTTCTCCTATTGGCTCCCACAGTGGGTCGTCTGGCTAGTTCCCATGGCCCTATTGTTCGCCGAACGTAATAAGAGATTCTTGTTATGGTGGACTCTGGGGAATGTGTTGTTTTTAGCCAACAATCTTCTCGCTTTCCCGCGGAACCTTGATGGCCATCTGCTGTCGGCACTCTTTGGCCATCATGTGCTGTGGACTTATCCCCAGATCGTAGGACCCCACGGTCCCATCTTAATCTATGCCCTTCTCATCATCGTATTTGGAGCCTTGGTTTATCAATCCTTTCGCATTACACAATCGACACCCGAAACTCTCACGACAGAAACCCCATTAACATGGTACACTGTCCCTTTCTTCTTCTATCTTGCCGCCTTATGTGCACAACACGTTCTGTCGGTGTCGCCAGTTCTTATTCGGTAACATTAACTCAAGAAGCACATTCGGATCAAAAAACATTGCCAATAGTATTTTGCTCTCAGAACTCTCTTAGGAGGTCTGGGATGAAATTGCCCTCAAATTCGCCGAATTCGCAGTGCATTTCCACTTCATCTTTGTTATATTAGTTCTATAACAAAGGGGTGACTGTGATGACGTTTCTCATAAAATGGGACAGCGAACAGCCCTTCTATCTCCAAATCCGCAATCAAGTCGTTGAAGCCATGGCCCGAGGACAGATCCGCCCGGGGAACGCGCTCCCTTCCATTCGCGCGTTAGCGGAACAGCTGGCGATCAATCTTCACACGGTTCACAAAGCCTATCAGCTGTTGGATCAAGAAGGGTATATTCACCTCTCAAGACGTCAGGGCGGCATCGTGCGTGATTTAAGAAACCCGAACCATGCTTTTTTGGAGGGCTGGCAAGAGAGACTATCCACGATCTTGTCCGAAGCTTTTGCTCAAGGTATGACGTCTCAAGACATTCTCCAATATTACCGGCAAATCACCCAAGAATTTGCGGGTACGACACCCCCTGGTAGCGAGGAGGCAATTTTAGATGAATAACACGGCAGGAATCTGGGGAACTTGGATCTTCATCCTGTTGGTTTACGGCATAATGCCCTTCATGACTCAGAAAACCGTAGTGTTTGGCGTCCGCATTCCCCCCGACATGCACAATCATCCCTTTCTCACCCAGATATTGCGTAGATATCTGGCGGGGGAAGGAATTTTGGCCGTTCTCATTATCTTGCTTATTCACTTTACACATCTGGAGATCAATCAGGGAATGGGATCCGCTATATTGCTGGGTTTAACCCTGGTCCTCTTCACTCTTGATTACATGCTGGCCCACTTTTCCGTCAGCACACGCAAAAAGAGGGAAGGATGGTATGAGAACCGCAGGCAGGCGTCTTTGGCGGACACAAATCAGGCACACAAGTTAAGCCCTTGGGTATGGCTGTGGTGGGAAATTCCGGCCTGGGCTCTGGCCTTAGCTCTCACTGTCGTCGGGATAACGCGTTATCCCTATTTGCCGGCCCGTATTCCGGTGCATTTTAACAATCAGGGGGTAGCCAATGGCTGGATGACCAAAAGTATTTCCGTGATTATCTTCCCTCTAAGCATGACCGTCGGATCGATCTTGCTGTTGACGGGAATCCTCTGGCTTGTGATGACCAGAACCCATCCGGATCTGGATCCCAGCGATCCGAAAGGCTCTCTTAACCGAAGCATCATCTTCCGGCGCCGCATGATCATCACATTAGGCGTGGCGGCATTGGCAGCCACGGTAACCACGGCTCTCACCGCCTTGAGCACATGGGATGTGGTGCCTTCTGCCGACCTGCCCAAAATCATCCCAATCGTTCTCTTCGTGGCCCTGGCCGCCATTTTTGCCGTTACCATGAAAACAGGGCAGGAAGGACGCAACCTTCCCTATGTTTCCACAGATTCTACGACTTATGTGCATTATGATGATGACCGGTTTTGGAAAGGCGGGATTCTATACTATAACCCCAACGACCCCAAGATGCTTGTGGACAAAAGGTTCGGCATCGGATGGACCTTGAATTTTGCTCGCCCCAGTGTCTGGATAGGACTTGCGATTCTCATCCTCATTGCCCTTTTCCCTTTCCTCTTGCATGGAGGAGTTTGAATCGTTGGCTCCTCCGTACAACACTCTCCTCCTGTGCCGATGTATCGTATGTGAATACTCTTAAGAACAGTTTAAGGCAGCTAGCGGAACTTTCCTAGTTAGCGGTCAAGAAAAGTGAAAACCCCTTGCGTAGCAAGGGGTTACGGGATCTTTCCTGTATTATATACGGATTATGGGAGAGCTGGGAGACGAATGGCCCAGTGATCGAGGAGTTGTTGTTGACGGGGAGTCCGATCCGTCAGCACCAATTGAGGTGCCATCTTCGTCTGAG
>JAKACM010000141.1 GCA_021821465.1 Bacillota bacterium | reverse complement strand
TCCAGACTTCTCGGGCCCGGCAACGGTAGGCTGCAGCGGTCCAGCCAATCAGGGCTAGCCACTGCCCGTGCCATTCCGCCACCTGGTACAGCCGTTCCCCCACAAACCCGGGAAATCCTAAATAATGATAGCGAGCCATGAGGGTCTGCCAACGCGCCACTTCGTCGCGCGTGACCAAGCGTACCCTGACTGCGGACAGCGAAAAGGATGCAACCGTCGATAATGTCTTCATGCCGCCATGATATCCCATCGGGGAGAATTTGTCCACCCCCGATGCAATGCGCTCACCGTGCGGCTTAGCGGAACTATGCCGAAACCCTGAGGGGGTGGAAAAGACCAATGTTCGGGTGGAATGAACAGGAGGGCCGATATTTCCATGATGAGGGGAATCTCCATCGAGGCCCGATGACAATTCACGAACAATTGGACAACTAGTGCGCCAGACAGCTCGTGATGCGGCCACGGCGCGCCTTGCTGATGAACCAGAGATGCGAAAGGCAGATAACGATGCACAGACACCGTATATAGGGGATACCTGTTGGCAGCCACGAACTTAAGCTGGGAGCGGGGGTCTAACTGCGCGAAGACTCATCAAATGCCACAACATGACACAAGGCAAGGCCTTTTAATACAGGCCCGCCTTACCTCAAAGCGGCTATCGGGGACTCGCAATGCGCTACTTGGATAGATCCGGCAACAGTATGTCTTGGTCATTGGTCCCTTGTGAACTGCCAAGCCTTACAACATAGCTCACCTTAAACCGCACAAACAACCATATCATCAGTTCTAGCCGCCATTTGGAGGATAGCCGGTTTTTTATGGATTAACTCTTAAAATCAACAATTTTTTGGACACTGCGAGAGCACTCACCCATACACTTCCCGCCAGAGAAAAACGCAACATGCGGCGTGACAGACTCTTTCCGATGTCAAGAGAGTCATTTCATTGCAGCCAAGGATGGCAAACCCGGTGAACTACCATATCCCCCAAAACATTCGCCAGCTCTTACGGCAATACTCTTCATAAGGGGATCCCAGGCGGGCAACAAGTTCCTCTTCCTCCACCCGAATGCGATGATAATAGATCGCCCATAAGCCGACCGCAATGATCAGTGTCCCGATCCATGTGTTCAGTTCCAAACCCACTCCGACGGCAATGATCCATCCGCCGGTATAGGCGGGATGGCGAATATAGCGGTACCATCCCGAGGAAACCACCGTCTGGTTGTCGGCCACCTGTATTGTTGTCGAAAAGAATCGGCCCAATTGTGTAATGGCGCTGTAACGCATAAAAAGGCCGAAAACCATGACGCAATTGCCAATATAGGGAACCCATTTTGGCATGATACCGAGACGGTACATGGACAGCAAAAATGTCGTCGCAATCAGGACATACATTCCGATGTATATGAACCACACCGAACCTCGGTCGACTTTAACGGATCTTACAGCTTCCTTTTGTCGAAGCCGACGGGCGCGGAGGTTAACAACGATTTCCATCATGATCCACGCCGACCAGAGAACCCAGAAAATTAGTTGATGAAAATTCATTTCCTTACTCACTTTCACTTCCGAATATCAGACCATGAAGAGACCATGATATCAGTTATCCAGCAATCCTAACCACCGCCCTTTGTTCCTACTCTGAATGCGTAATCTTCTCTTACTCGGCGTTTCCCTGACAACCGTACTTCATAGACATTTCGAGGGACAAATGGATCAAAGGCGGAATCGTCGGTCATGTACTCCACCAAACGGCTAGGTCGTCAGCATCTCATCAAGGATACGGTCGCGATAAAAAAGAGCGGCGGAAGATTCGAGCAAGGGGGTTTGCTGGGGGCGACCCAAGAGAAATCCCTGACCGTAATTGACACCAAATTTTTGAAGGGTATAAAGTTCTTTTTGGGTCTCGATCCCTTCCGCAATCAGTTCAATATTCAACTCCCCACACATTTGAACCAGAGATTTGACAACAACCTGGCGTCTGTAGTCGTGATCCACCCCGCTTATCAAGAGATGGTCCACTTTGAGAATATCAGGATGCAATTCCAAAATGGCCCCCGTTCCCATGTATCCTGCTCCATAGTCATCTAAGGCAATGGCATGTCCTTCAGAACGCCAGATATCAACCTGTCGCAGTAGTGCAGGATTGGTCAAGATGGGACGTCTTTCCGAAATTTCAAGAACCACCCGTCTGGAATCGATGCGAGAGAACCCCGGCATAGCGGGGATGTCCGGCTTTAAATTATCCACATTAAGAAACAGATTCTGATTCATGGGCAAGTCTGATAAACGGCTCAACCCCACTTTTCTGGCTGTGATCTCGAGATTGACACGTTGATTTAGCCGCCGGGCAATGGCAAACAGAGCCGCCGGAGACTCCCAAGAACTCCCGAGTTTTCCTCGTAATAAAGCTTCATGAGCTACCACTTTTCCCGTATGCAAATTCACCACCGGTTGCAACGCCGCCCATAAGCGTGTTCCCATATTCTCACCATCCTTGGTTTCAAACAGCCATCCTTGGTTTTGCAAAATCTGGATTTCCCAGAAAGCTATAATGAAATATTCGGTTTAAAGATCCCAAACCCTTTTTTCAGTCGATATTTTGTCGATTTTTCAGTATTGCTGTCGTGCCTACAACCTTTCCACCGTATTTTTGGCACAGCCCACCAATATTTTCTTCGGGTATCCAGTGAAATCTCGAGAATAGAAATGTACAACGCCACAAAGTGACGTTGTACATTCTGAGTTCGATCTTTAATCACCGGACCTCGAAGACTCAATTCCTTCTTGTGAAATATGATGAATGCCGATCCTTTCCCCTTGAAATCATATGCCCCCCAAAGATATTTGCTTGCGGCGTGCCCGCATATCTCTTTTCTGCCCCGTTCAAACCTACTTGTGCATGCCGGGAGGGAGATACTTGGCAAAATCCAGAATGTGCGCCCAAACTGCGTCATATCCCGTCACTGCCCAAATTAATGCGGCAATGCCGAGAATAATGGCGGTAACCAAGGTGAGCCACCGAACCTTTCGCCATTGCAACGCTGCCGGTGTTAAAATGCCGCCCACTCCGGCCGTAAGAAATCCCAGTCCGGCCACCAGAGGTTCTTTCGTTAATCCTAAGTCCATTAATCGGATTCCTATCACAATGGCCATAATGCCGCCAAATAAACCGAATAGAGAGGGAATTAAGGGTTCCCACTCAAAGGCCAAGGTGACGGCCGCCGCCAAAAATGCCACGCTGAGATACAAAGCGGGTTCGCCAAACGCCAGATTGTAAGGCCCGGGCAACGGCCATGTCACCACTATGACAAACGAGGTCAACAAGCCCAAAAGACCCGTGGCAAAAAATCCTGACGCCCAGCTGCGGCGGCTTCCTTCTTCGGGACTGACGTAGAGGTAGTGGGCCAAAAGCGCCAGTCCTGCCACCAGGTTCACCAGCATAAGTCCCAGAAAGTCCACAAACATCTTGGCTCGCATCCTTTCTTTGTGATTGACTTCACATGTCTTCACAAAACGTTGCGATAACCTTGAATCCGATTCCAGTATGTGGCACAACCTTGTTCCCCACATCGGACAAATGTTGCACTCTTGCATCCCAAGAGGAGCGAGAGTCATCGAAAAAGAGACATAAAACGCGAGTCCACATGGACACCAAATTGTGCCGCCAGTCCGTAAAAAATAACCCCCCGAACAATAGTTCCGGAGGGTAGAGAATCTTGCGGAAAAGAGTCAGTTCACCTCGCCCCCGCCTAAAACATTGGTTGACTGGCTCCTAACGATAAAGGGCACAGCGACAGCCACCAATGCCATCACGGCAAGAATCACCAGCCACAGATTGGGCGAGGTAAGAACCAAGGGCCCCAAAACGACAGGCACTATGGCTACTCCAAGGTTGGAAGCCATACTGTAAGCGGCCGTTCCCATCCCGGCCGAACCGGCATTTTGAGCCTGGCGAGCCGAGGCTTCAAGCGCCAGGGTGTACCAGCCGTTGCCTAAAAATCCAAAGCCCGCATAAGACCACGCCAGTCCCCGGACATGAACGGAAAATGTTCCGGTAAGTTGCAGGGCACAAATCATCAATAACAACCAAGAGGCGATGGCCAATATGCGCTGCAGCGTCATGCTATTGTCCCGAAATTGCCCCAGCCAGCCAAAAAAAGCGGCACCCGCGGCCGAACCCAAAAAAGTCAAGGACGACAGAAACGCCCCGACAAACACGGCACGGGGAATGTGAAGATGGGCCAAGGCTATGGTACTGATGGATCCATACAGGACACTGATTGACGAGATCACGAATCCAACCCACCACCACGGCGACACGGCAATGGCAATGGGCTGTGCCTGGGAGACAAACCCAGGTGCCGTCCACTTTACCGAAATCGCAAGCCACAATCCTACGGCTATGGCCAACAGCGCCGTCAATCGGAAATTGGTACCGAGTGACATGGAAGGGGCCGACAAGGAAGCCAGAGCCATTCCCAAAAACAAACAGCCAATGACGAGCCCTGTAGCCATTTTGGTGCGCTTCACTCCGGAAATTCGCAAAACCGACCCGATAGGGGCAATAAGAAAAGGATAAGCCAAAGCCGCAACCACTTGACCGATAAATAATTCCGTGTAACTTGATGACACCACACGCACCAAAAAACCCGCGACCGTCAATATAGCAGCGAACCGCAAGACAGGCTTAGGACCTCTTTTTGCCGTCCACAAACCGGCCGGCAAAGAAGCCACAATCATCGCATACCCATATAGAGAAATTAAGAGGAGGACAGATCCCAAAGGTGCGTGAAAACGCGTCATAATTGCCGGCACCAACGGGGCCAGAATGAACCATCCGAAGCCAACCACAAAAGCAAAGGACACATAAGCCGCTAATATTACTGAAGTCCGAGAGGACACAACATCACCTCGTCGCATTATAGACTGAAATCCTCCCCCATCATTTCGCCATAGCCTTGGGTTTTTCCTTGGCCCTTGACCGCTATAACAAAAAAATCCCGAGAATCTCTCTTCCTTGATCTGTTCGAGCCATAGCTCAACCACCAAACGGTCAATCTACAGCCTTTGACCTTTTAGCAAACACCATGACCGTGATAGATTGGACATAGACCATTTATTCCCACACGAATACTTTTCGAAGCGATACGACAGGGAAATCGACACAAGATACTACCTTTTCGTAACACGTATGATTTTCTAATAACCCTGGCACAGTTGCACACGGCTTCGATGCGAAAGTCTCCATCGATATAATGATAAATGTCACATAATAGCGAGGAGAAACTTCAAGCGAGGAGATTAAAAATGCGTCCAGCATTTGAGTTTTCACGATTATTTTCTAAAGTATTGATAAGTAATTACATCGCGCTGATGTGGAGTTTGTTTATACCGCTCGGAGTGTTTTTTGCCATGGAGAGACACTGATTTAGTCGCCCCCCGGTGGTAACCCAATTCTACGTAGTAGAATCGTTTTATTTGAGCTACGTCCTAGTGTCCACCAGCCTCAATGGATTAGGACTCAATCTGCTGCAAGCGCGTGAAAGCGGTTTCCTGAAAATGTACCAATATATTGCCGGGGGCCTTCGGCCCATTGTATGGGGCGAAGGCCTCGCGCAACTATTCGTAACCCTCAGCGAGATTCTGATTTTTACGGTGATCACGAGTCTTGTTTTTCGACAACCTGTTTTTTTAACAGTAACGACAGGAGTGTTGCTGGTGATTTTGGCCTGGATCCCGTTGTCTATCTTCTTTTCTGAGCCGAACCGCTATTTGGGCAAACCCCGTGAAGAAGGACAATCTCTCTTACTAAGGAGGTGTCTGAGATGGGGCCATGGCTGAGAACCTGGCCGTGGAGCCATGACAAACCGTGTCCCTGCCAGAACAGTGTGCGGAATCCGGTAAGGTCTTTGGCTACACGTTATCGGAAGCAGACACTGCAGAGGCATCCGGCGCTACCGGATCCCGCTGCTCTTTCTGCGATCGAGCAATATCTTCTGGCCGTGTTGGTCTATCGGTCGCGCAGTACGATCGTATTAGAGAATTTTACTCAAAGTACCGAGATCACGGACATGTTTGTTCGGATTCTGCAATGGGCTCATCAAGCCGACGTGTGGTATGATGATGAAGAATGTCCCGTGGTGATCAATTTGCACCCGTTGTCTTGGTCTGCGGTGTCTCCCGAAGTTTTTGCGCAATCAGCAGCATGGCCGCGTTTTATCCCACACCTTTTTCGGATGGTGGAAAGTGACAAACAAGGATCTCACTCTCTGGAGCGATACCAGGTCATTTCATCCGTGATGCATGCGCCTCAATCGCTAAACGACACACTCAACACAATCTGTCATTTTCTCGAACTCACGACGCTTCCCGGCACGTTAGACTGTGGCCAGATTGCGTTAGCGGTGACCGGGTGGCCATTGGATGCAGCACAACCGCCGGCAGTTCTGATTGAACTCGCGGCGGTGTACCATACGCTGTTTCTCTACGGGAATCCGGCGACGCGATACGCGGAATGGCTCATTTTATGTCGGCGCTGATCGGGCGTCATGTAGTCAGGCTGAGTCCAACACTAAAGATTTTTATTTTAGGACTGCCGGCAGTTACGATGATTCTTGGGGCGGCAGAACTTGTTAAGGCAAGTCGAAAACACAATTAAAATTAAAGAGGAATTTGTGATGGTAGATTCCGGGCGTGCACATTTGCCGCTTTATGGCAAGCCAAGATCGCTATCTTTACAACCCACCACTGTGACAAAACCAGCTCTAATAGATCTAGATGAATTAGAAGCAGAATGGCGTGCGCTAAAGAGCTCCAAAGACATTTCTGAAGATATTGATCGGTCCAAGCCCAGTTCTTGGGCAATCGCGCAAATGCCATGCCTGCCCGAAACGTGAATTCGGCATTTCATCGCACATCATCTAAAATAAGGTGCCAATAGTCCGCGGATCCGTTTCGTCGTAGACCGCAACGGCTTCGACAACGTCGAGTTTTATGTCACTACGGGGGAAGGATGATCGACCCACACCTGCTGATGGATTTCAATGACGGCACGGAGTTCCCGTTCAAGGTGAATGTTGCACACACGGATCAAACGTCCAACAGATCGGGCAGAAATCTTTCGGTTCCAACTCTAGCAATTGATCATCAGCTCTTCTCATGGCACGATCTCCTCATCTCCATAAGGATCTGCCGTTTGGCATAAATTCCGCAGTTTCTGGTTTAAGCGGACCCTATCACGGTAGGATGAAGACGCTATGCTCGAATTTCTGCAAAGGTTTTTTCACAAAATTCCTATACAATAACTTTAGTCCCGCAGTGGACGGCAGAGAAAAATGACGAGGGAAAAATATCTCAAAATCTCACGGAGGTTCCGAGACTTTTCCTCCCAAACGGAACTCCGCTTGAGTCTTCTGCCAAACCCGGGACGGTTTTGCGAAAAACGCGAGAAGGGAGAATATCATGACCGAAGCTGAAAGCTACCGGCTGCCACGCAACGTCCGGCCCCAGCTTTATACCCTGGAAATCGCACCGGATTTAAAAGCCGGGACATTCCACGGACATGTCGCCGTGGACCTCGAGGTGTCTGGTAATCCCCACACCATCATCCTCAACGGACGCGATTTAAGAGTGTCACACATTGTGGCAACACAAGACAATCATGAATCTCTTAATGGAAATGCCTCTTATGACGCTCCTAAGGAGCAGATTATCCTGACATTCCCCGAATCTCTCGAAACGGGAGCCCTGAAGCTCTCCATGGATTTCGACGGGATTCTGGCGGATGACCTCCGGGGATTTTACCGAACCACCCTCGATACCTCGAACGGAGAAAAGGTGACTTTTGCCTCGACACAATGTGAGGCAACTGACGCCAGACGCGTCTTCCCCTGCTGGGACGAGCCCGAATTTAAGGCACGGTTCGCGATCACTTTGATCGTCGAGGGAGATCTTACCGCTTTGTCCAACGAAAGAATTCTTTCCGAATCCACGGACTCACAAGGCAAGCGCCGGATCCGTTTTGCCCCAACCATACCCATGTCCACCTATCTTATGGTCTTGGTTATCGGACCCCTTCAGTTATCCTCGGAGGAAATGGCAGGAAATGTTCCCATTCGCATCGCGGCCCGATCGGATTTGATGCATTTGGTCCCCTTCGCCAAACAAGAAGCCAGGAAAAGTCTGGAATATTTCCGCCAATATTTCGGTATAGACTATCCCGCGAGCAAACTGGACCATGTTGCCATACCGGATTTCGCAGCGGGGGCAATGGAGAACTTAGGATGTGTGACCTACCGCGAGGAAGCCCTCCTTATTGACGAAGAAAAGTCATCGCCCGTAGAGCAAATGCAAGTGGCTATGACCATCTTTCACGAAACGGCTCACATGTGGTTCGGCGACATGGTTACCATGAAATGGTGGAACGGCTTATGGCTTAATGAAGCATTTGCAACCTTTATGCAAATGCTGGCAGCTGATGCTCTACATCCCGAATGGGATATCTGGACAGGATTTGGCGTGCAAAGGACACATGCTTTTGCCATCGACGGCTTAATCGCCACGCGTCCCATAGAATTTCCTGTGAAGTGGCCTGCGGAAGCGGAAGCCATGTTCGATGTGCTGACATACGACAAGGGTGCCTCGGTCCTGCGTATGTTGGAGCAGTATATGAATCCCACGATGTTTCAACGAGGCATTACCCACTATCTGCAACAACACCGATATGACAATGCCGAAACGGGTGATTTATGGGCCAGCCTGGGTGAAGTCTCGGGGCAGCCTATCGGGGAGATCATGGACTCCTGGGTTTTCCAACCGGGATACCCACTAGTCCGGGCGCAATGGGACTCGGCCCATAACCAACTGACTCTCACTCAAAAAAGATTCCTGTACCAAGGCAAGGAACACGGCCAATGGAAAATTCCCGTCTCCATCGAAGTGCAATCGGAAGACAATTTGCGCCGGACTTTGTCCGTGTTATTGGATCAGGATTCTCTGGCGATACCTCTTGCGCCAAACACCCGACCTATTCTTGTCAATAAAGGGGGGTGGGGATTCTACCGGGTAGCCTATGATGCCCCCTTGTGGACTCATATAACGGCATCCATAAGGGAAATGACTCCTCTGGAAAGACTGACCCTTTTAGACGACGTGTGGGCGGAAGCCTTGATTGGCGAAGTGCCGCTGTCCCAGGTTACCGAATTGTGGCGCACCTTATCCCAAGAACCGGATCCGGATGTCTGGGGTCTGGCCATGAATAACATTACCCTATTAGACATTATGGGTACTGACACAGATCGCAATGCAATAAAAGCCTTCGTCAGAAAAATATCTGCTCCTTTGTTGGAGCAACTGGGATGGGACTCTCCCGGTACCGAGAATGTTAAAACCCGAAGACTGCGTGCCAGACTCATTCTGTCTATGGGAACCATTGGCCAAGATCATAATGTCTCCCGAGAAGCCCGTGATCGGCTGCTTGCACATATTGAAGGGCGTAAGCCGGCCGCCCCTGAACTGGCCAATTCCCTCATCGAAATCGTGGCCGAAAACGGCTCCGATCAAGAATGGGATCTCTTTTACGAGCAGTTTAAAAAGTCGTCCACCCCTCAGGAAACCATTCGCTATCTCTATAGTCTCGCGCATTTCCCTCATGATCGATTGGTCGTACGAGCCTTTGAACTCTACCTCTCAGACGAAGTGCGCATCCAAGACGGGATTTACGCCATGGGGAGTTCTTTGCGCCACCGCAATGCGCAAAAGCCCGCTTGGAACTTCATTGAGGAGCATTGGGACGCTATCACAGCGAAATTCCCGCCTTATATGCTATACCCCCTAATCGTCCCGATGTCATGGATTATTGAGGATCCTCTCGCCCGTCGCACCGCCGAGTGGTTCAAAAGCCATCCTGTGCCCCCGGCGGAGCGATTTATTGCTCAATCCATTGAATTTCAACAGGTTCACCGGAGTTTCGCCGAGCGCGTGCAAGGACATATCGCCAATCACCTGCAATAAAGACAAGAGAAGAAAAAAGAAAACCTATGGAGAAATCATTGAGCCGGCACCTGCCGGTTCAATGACTGAGAACCCCGAAACCGCCTTAAATCGGTGTGGGATCCTAAGAATTTGACAACTCGTCATCATTTTCTTGGGCGTTGAACCGTCCCGCCCGCTCAAGAATCAAGGGAGGGTACTCCCGATGCGATAAAGCGTGTATAAAATGACCGCTAAAACAATAAGAGAGCCTATCACAATCGGATAGGGAAAGGGATAGATGGTATACCAGGTGCCCAAAAGGACTAATATGTTCGCGGAGCAATGAGATGAGCAAACAAGCGTAAGTTTCTTTGATGGCGAAAATAGACCGGCAGGGCCAAATTAGCGATAATATGACCCACAAAGAGAGCTACGACGGAAACAACAAACCTGCGACAATGCCCCATTTAGCATTCACACCTTGGCTCACGTACGAATAAAATCCTCCCGCACTGGCAATTCGCTGGGAGAATTGATAAGTTGTGTTGATCATAAATAAGGATTCCCGGATAAGACTAGGGTGGGAGGATCAGACACTTGTCGTTAATGAAGAGTTTTTTCTTGACCATCACATCGGCAAAGAAAACCCCCGCCACTTTATGAACCAAAGAATGATCGCCATGCGGGCGCATTGCGCGTTCTGTCCAGATGTCTAGGTGCGACAAAGAGAATCCTTTTCCCGCGTGATCCTAGGGTCGTTCCAATGTTCGATGTTCCTCCAGGCGAAACCCTTGCGTTGTAGGGATAAGCCGTGGTGTCTTACCTTATCGCAGTAAGAAGATAAGCCAAACGACGCCACTGTAGATCGCTGCGAACCCGACAAGCCATGGGAGAATCCTCCAACCTTTGGCGAGCCATGTATTCGGGTATGTCGCTCGTAT
>JAKACM010000140.1 GCA_021821465.1 Bacillota bacterium | reverse complement strand
TCGTTCGCTCCTTGAATCACCAACATCGGCCGAGTCATGGTTTCCAAATAGTTTATCGGCGAGTCTTCACGAAATTTGTCGGCTTGGGTCACGGGATTGCCCAAAAATTTGTCCATGACGGGTTTCCATGAAGCCGGTACCGAATCATGAAAGGTAAACAAGTTGGATGGGCCAAAGATGTCGACGACCGCCTTGAAATATTCGGGATGCCGACCATGCAAAAGAAGAGACATATAGCCCCCATAACTTCCCCCCATGAGAAACAATTTGTCCTTATCCGCCCATTTCTTGCCCAAGAGCCACTCAATGCCGGCCACCATATCTTGCCTTGGGCCCCCTCCCCAGTCTCCTTCCACCAAAGTACTGAAGGTTCGGCCGTAGCCTGTGCTGCCACGAAAATTCGGCGCAAAAAACTGATAGCCCTGATGCACAAAATATTGAACGATACTGCGAAATTGCCGTCTTTCAGCATATTGCGGGCCCCCATGAGGCCAAATAATAGTATAGCCGTTTCGTATCCGGGAGGGTGGAGAAAACCACAACGCCTCAATCATCTTCCCATCGAACGAGGGATATTGGACAACGTCCGCATGTGCGGCCTTTTTTGGGTCCACTCCCATAGAGCGGTTGTCCGTCAGGGGTATCCACTCCTTAACCTCATCAGTCCACCGAAACAAATTGTTTGGCAACACCTCGGATTGTCCCAGAATATAGACGTGACCCGAAGGCGTCACATCCCAATTGCTTACAAGACTCACAGGCAAAGGAATCAATTTCAATTCCGGTTCGGTTTCCGAAATATCCAAGACATATAATCTGTCGTCAACCCCGACATGGCTCAAAACATACAGATACTGGCGGGAGGAATCCCACTTCACATCCGTCAAATCCTCACCCTCAATTTGAGCCACTTTCTTTAACTCACCGGTACGGAGATGGTAGCATGCCAGATAACTGAATTCAGCGCCATAATTCGTCGTCACATACATTGTCTTGTCATCGACAAATTCCGCGTCATAAACGATATGCGGAACCTGAGGATCCGTTACGACAGGCCTCCACGAGTTGTTTTCTACTACAAATCCGGCAATAAACGTATTGGCAAACAATTTTAAAACCAGGAAAACCTGCTCATTAGGCGACACTTGGGCGATGTATGTCGGAACATCTTTCCCTTCCACAACCAATTCTTCATGACCGGTTTCCAAATCCAGGCGATAGTTGTTGAAAAATGAAGGATTATCACGGTCCGAAGCGTAATACACACGCTTCCCGTCCAAGGACACGTGCAACACCAGTTGTTTGTGATTTTGTGCTTCCCGAATGGCTTTAGCCGGGCCGCCTTGAGTCGGCAACAAATACATTTGCGTGTTTTCGTCTCCGTCATGGTCCGCGGTAAAAAGAATGTAGCGCCCATAGGGATCATAATGGAGATCATGAATCATTTGTCCCACATGACTTAATTGATGTGGATAGTATATAGGTTCCTCAATACCCCAAACATCGAACTCTCCACCCAGATTGCTGCCGATAGCAATATGGCTCTCATCCTTCTGAATACCGAAACACGTGATATTCGCATAACGGAAAAAATCTTCAACGTCTGGTCCATCAAATTGCCATTCACTCATAGCCAGCTTTCTCCTCCCGTCCAAGACCATTGACTTCTATGGTCAGCACTTGCCTGAAACCATCATCAACCATAGACATCTACTCTTCGCCTGATCAGCACGAGGGCATTCGCGCCTAAGTCATTGGCGTGATGGATGTCGGCGCTCTTTTAGGCTAGGGCCTGATACCTAAATGTTTCCGCCCACTTGCGATAGAGGTTCATCAAAGGGACAAAATCCCTTTGAGTCACAAACCCATGATTCAAATTCGCACACCGGAAGGTGTGCTAGCCCCGTGACTCCATTAGCAAGCTCAACCTGACCAACTAATATACTAAACTATTTTTTTAACGTCTCCGACTCCTCAATGTCCGGAGATTCTTTTTTATCACGAACTGCGATTTTTTCTAAAGACGGTTTCTCACATATCCTTATCCGTTTGAGTATGCCCAATCCACTCCTCTGACTGGCCGGCCGGGGGAATAGGTCCGATCTCTCCGATTTTCTGCCGCACGAAAGGAATCACTATCATTTTCCAATAATCCCCGTCCAAGACATCTAAACATTCCTCCTCTTCTTCAAAAGCGACCGCCGGCTTGCTCTTCGGCAAGTTTGGCTATTCCTTCTACCTACCAAGAGTCACCTGGCATGAACCAAAGGGGATGATAAGCTATAACTCCCGGTCGACGTGACACTCTTTTCATTTTTCACTGCCGTGTTGGGTTGTCGTCGTTTAGAAGTACCTCCCCGACGGGCTTTGGAAAGTGCCAAAAGAAAGGGAGGAGGGTAAGAAAAACCCGGTTGTCTCGTCATCTCCCAGCGCCAAGCCGGAACTCTGCGCGGCCTTCATCTCTTGGGTGCTTGGTGGGGACTCCGGAGAGCCTATTTTCTGGACATTTGGTATGTGAGCCGTCAAGAAAATTTGTGGACCAAAAAAGCCCAGAGTCAAGACTCTAAGCTTTAGTGGCATAATCCATTTCCACTCCGTCACCCTGAATCTGTGGCCTTACGGCGAATCGTGACGGCGTAATATTCTTCTTCGAATCCGCAACTTCTGGCCGCGCTGTCCCCCTCTTATGACAGCCCATTCAGGAGGTACAGTTCCCGGATTGTTTTCTGAGGGTGGTTGGAGCCATTTGGGATAATCCTCCCCATAGGCCGCTTCCTTGGGATACTCTTTGCCTAACCACGTCACCATTCGCCACCCAAAGGCAACGAAAAGAGCCGTTGGGAGGAGAATCCAGAGCGCGTCAAAAATCGAGACACCTACTGCATCCAACACAAGTTGGTCCATCAGTACCCACTCCCACCATCATTAGCCGAAAATTTGACGGGATTCTCACCCAACGGCTGCACCGACACGATTATAGTGTTTATTTTAGGAGGAATTGTCTCTCCGATCAAGACAGAATGGCTAGTTATAGTTAACTACATTTTATCTTGTGTCACGACACATCGGACAATCGGACAAAACTAGCGCCGTTTAGAGTCGAAAGCCACCGCGTGAACGATTTGTTCCGTGGTACAATACGGTTATGTTCGCAATAGGCAAGCTACCCGGCAAGTCACCGCGAAAGGAAGAGAGTCGCCATGCGGCTTTTACCGAAAAGTCTATGGTCTCTGGCAGCACTGTCCCTGCTACTGGCTGGTTGCGGAGAGACTCAGAGTCTTCAGCACTACAAAGTCTGGTCGGTGACCCAAAATGCCTGGCAATCCCGGACATTCGTCGGCTCACGCGGAGGGATCATTATTACTATGGCATCGTGGTGCAAATATTGTGCATGGGAAGCAAAATGGCAGGAACCAGCCCTCATCAAGTGGGGACAGACGCATCACGTTGATGTCACGCTCGTCGATATTTCTCCCCGAGCAGGCATCGGTATAGCGGGCCCGAAAAACAATCCCAATAGCGGGAGAGACGGAAACGGCAAATACCTCGGAACCGCAACCGCCGGCATCAAAGCCTTAGGCAGCGTGTTACGCCGTTATGCCGCCGTCTATCACGAGCCACTGACTCACTTTACTATCGATCCGCTAAACCACACAATATTTGCCCAAAAAACGCAAGAACTCCCGACGATTTTCATTCTCAATTCGCAGGGCAAAATCATCTACACATTCAACGGTATCACTTCGGCCTCTCGCATTGAGTCCACAGTTCCTTCCTAGCCTTTCTGTGCTATAGAAGTTCTGACCCGAGGTCTTTCCGGAACCGCGAGAAACACCAAAGCCCCAATGACGGAGGCCACTGCTACCGTTCCATACATCCCGGTAAATCCGTGAACAACTTTTGCCGCCGTAAGCAAAATGGGACCCGCCGCTAAACCCATGGCGCGAAAAACCGCCATCAAAGACAGAGCCTCCCCGGCTTGATGGCTCTGATATAGATCCAAGGCCAAACGGTTCAAAGGAGCGCCCATGGTAAACGCCGTCCCCAATCCCAAAGCCATCATCGCCAAAATGAACCGAATAAAAGTGAGGTGCGGCCACGCAAGCAGTATTCCTCCAACGGCTGCGGCCACTAGTCCCACCGAAAGAATTTTTTTTGCCCCTATGCGATCCACCAAAACTCCTCCGGCTCCCGCCAAGAGTGCCCCCGTAAAGGCTGCCGGTAAGAGAGCCAACCCTGATTGCAGAACCGAAAAATGCAAGTCAGACTGGACCAAGGTGGGCACGAAAATAGCCGCCGACATATCCAAACCAATTAGCGCCGCTCCAACCATAATGGCCACTCCGGCCTTGTTCGCCAAGGGTTTGGAATCCAAAAAGGGTGTGGCCGCCACACGTTGACGCCAGATCATCAAAGCGAAAAAACTTACGGCAAGAACCAGGAACACTACTCGTATCAAGCCTTGGCCCATAATGACCAACAAAACGCTGGCCAGCCCGGCACTGAAGCTGGCCCCACCGATCCAGTCCGGCAGAGGTCGCGACACGACGGTCGACGGCGAGGTATTCTTGAGCATCATGAGCACCACGAGAGCAATGGGCAGATTGATAATGAACACCGCAGGCCACCCAAACACCTGACCCAATATCCCTCCCAAGGTCGGCCCCACAATACTTGCCAGCCCAAAAACCGCACCAAACATCCCCAATGCCATTCCATGCTTTTCGGGCGGGAACTGTTTTAAACCTTCCGCCTGGCCATTTGGATACACCGCCCCGGCTCCTGCCCCCTGAACTATGCGGGCTAGCATAAACAGCGCAAAGTCCCGGCTAAGGGCCGCTGTCACAGAGGCTATCGCGAATAAGACAATGCCCCAGACAAACACTTTACGGTGCCCTAATCGATCTCCCAAAGCTCCGGACAATACTGTTGACGCAATATATGCCACGGTGTACGCCGTTACCGTCCACGCCGCCACTTCCAAATTCACATGAAATGCCCTTGCAATAACCGGAAAAACCGGTCCTAAAACGTTAGTATCCAAGGCTCCCACAAACACACCGAGTAAGTACACGGCCAATGCCCTATAGTTTGGCCTCACAGTTCGCCCCCCCATCTTCGCAAAGTCTTTGAATCACTGTTTAAGCCCAATATCCCCATATCAAGATTTTACTATGACCAAGCACAACAAAACAGGCCACTTGATCATGGCCTGCTTTTAGCGAAGGTCCCTCTCAATGATGCGGCAAGGCCAACATCATGCCGAAAAATATCACCATCATATAGATTAAAGAAAACTTGAACGTTTTCTTAGCCCACTTGACTTCAGGCTCATGCTCGCGTAAAAGCACAACATGGTAAGCAATAAACCCAAGACCCAGACCCACAGCGATCACCAAATACATCCAAGAGACCACGCCCGTAAAATAGAGCGCAATCGACGCCGCCAATAAGAGCCAAGCATAGATCATGCTTTGCGTTTTCGTCACCTTTTCTCCGCGGACGACTGGCATCATCGGAATGCCTGCATTACGATAGTCATCTTGCTTATATAATGCCAAGGCCCAGAAATGGGGCGGTGTCCACAAAAAGATAATCAGAAACATTAAAATCGCGGCCCAGCCCACTGTGCCGCTCACCGCAGCCCAACCGACCAGCGGAGGAAAAGCTCCGGCCGCACCGCCTATAACGATATTTTGCGGCGTTCGCCGCTTCAACCAAATCGTATAAACGAACACATAAAACAAAAAACCGCCGAGAGAGCATAAAGCAGTCGGCCAATTGACCAAGAGTCCTAAACCCAGGAATGATACCAATTGCAAAATGATGCCGAAAATTAGCGCATGAACCCCGGGAACATGGCCCTGGACCACGGGACGCATTTTGGTTCTTTGCATCAGTCCATCAATATCCCGGTCATACCACATATTTACGGCGTGGGCCCCGCCGCTTGACAGAGTCAATCCCAACATAGTCAATACCGTCAGACTAAGGGAAGGAAGACGCCCTGCCGCAACGACCATCGCGCAGTATGCTGTAATCAGCAGCAAAGAAATAATGCGTGGCTTCATTAAGGTAACATAATCCCCCGCGATCGCCGTAAGACTACGCGACTGGGGCACTGATTGCGCGTACATTGTCTTCACCTCGGCCTTGATTAATGATGAGCCTTCTCGGAAAACTACTTGGTAATCCTATCGAACTAACTATAACGTCCCGCATTTCATTTGCCAAGTTCTGTAGAAAAAAGGCTGACGGTTAGGTCAGCCTTTTTTTACCCCGGTAGTGTCGGTGGGTTATCAGTCGGTGTTCTGCTCACACCCGGCCGTCTTGAGGTACTAGGCTTTGAACTCTCGTCGCGATCAACACTCATGGCCACGCGTCGCAATGTCAGCAATAGGATTGACATCACCACGATTTGAAAAATCCACCAAGCCGGATCCCACCAGTGCGACATGCCTTCACTGTAAGGCATCTTTAATGGTAAGGTTGGCCAAAATCCTGCACTCATATTCTCACTCCTGTTCTAAATTTGGCTGACCCCCCTGCAACAAGATTTCTTGGTCTTACAGCAGGTAGACGACAATCCAACTCCCAATCCAAGTCAAGGTCACAAAAGTCCAGAAATAACGGGCGGCATCCGCTATCCAATACTTTTCGGGTTTGAGACTTATCCGTCCCGCTCGGGAGATGGCAGCCCACAAAATAATCAGTCCCACCACGGCATATACGATATCCGCACCGGTAATAATGAAGAACATCTCACCGAATCTTGACTGAGGTGCCGTATAGCGTCCCGACCACTGGTAAAACGTCGTTATAATGGCCAAGATCCCACTCAACCCCGCCATCTTCAACCGACTGCGAATGGCTTCTTGGTCTCCGCTGCCATGAACAATCCCTTTGACTCCCCAGGCGAAGGCCAAGGAAATTATCATCAGTGCAACGGTGACAATCCCCAAGATTTGGCTCGCACGGGGAGAAACATAGCCACCGGCATAAACGTATTTGGCCTCATACAGAACAACATACGGGACAACCTGACTAGCAACCAGGAAGAGGAAGCCAAATCGGACGGCTCGGTGATTGCGAGGCGTCATCTCTTTTTCTAATCCCAGTTCCTCCAATTGACTCGACATCCATACTCACCCACTTTCTCTTAACATGCCTAAATTAACTTTCGGGTTGTGGCTCTCGGGTGGCAGCCAATTCGCCAAAGGCCGTCTGGCTGACAGCAGGTTTCGCTCCTTCGCCATAGGTATAAAAGCCGGCAACGATTTCCGGTTGCGAAGGAAAATTCTCACGAGGCGGAGGTGAAGTCGTAAACCATTCCGGAGTTTTGGCATTCCACGGGTTTTCGCCACAAGTTTTGCCGTTGATCCATGTCCATCCGATGAAAATGATGTGGGCCAGGAATGATGCCCCTAAAATGAAGGCAAAAATCGACACCTCAAAGTTCATCGGCTGCAGATAGGATGGATAGGCCGGAACCCACCGGTTCATTCCGTGAAGACCTAGGAGGAAAAATTGGCTGAAGGTCAAATTGAACGCCAGAAAAGTGATGATTGACAGTGTTTTTCCCCAAGTTTCGTTGGCAATGCGCCCGGACCATTTCGGAAGCCAATAATATATTGCCGCCATTGCCGAAAACACCATGGAGCCGATAATCGTGTAATGGAAATGCCCAACAACCCAGAAGGTGTCATGCAGCTGCAGATTGACAATAGGATCGGCTAAAAAGACACCCGTGAGACCCCCAATCAGGAAGTTGAACATGCTCATTAATACCAGCAAAGCCGGAGTAGTCAATCGAATCTTAGATTTCCATAACGTGCCAATTGCCGCCAGATAGGCAAATCCAGTCGGAATGGAAATCATTTCGGTAAAGAAAGAAAATGGCAAAATTTCACTGTTTCGGATATTGGTAAACATATGATGTGCCCAAACCAGGCCCGACAGCATCATCACGAACACCAGTCCGATAACCGCCCATTGTCGTCCGAACAGGGATTTCTGAGCCATAACCGGGAGAATCTCGTTCCAAAGGGCGAATGCCGGTACCGCAATGATATACACTTCGGGATGTCCAAAAAGCCAGAACAGCATCAGAAAGGTCATGGGGCTTCCTGTCGCGGTGAAGAAGTTCATCGGAACAATATGATCGAGAAGACCCATCACAAATGTCGTCTGAATTTCGGGAAACCAGATCAACATCAATAAGTTCACGGTAACTTGTCCCCACACAAACAAGGGTAAACGGCCCCAAGTCAAACCCGGAGCCCGGCGAAACATTACCGTTGCCACCAGATTCAAAGCCACTATCAAAGAAGACATAGTCAAGGCCAAAACACCCAGCCAGTAGAAAATAATGCCGTTGGCATCTTGCCCCGCCAGTGGTTGATAACCGCGCCAGCCGGTTGTCCATGCTCCTAATAAGGGGCTGAACAAAACCGTTAAAATTCCCACCGGAACCAACCACACGCCAATGCCGGAGAGGCGTGAAAAAACCGTTTCTTTCGCCCCGATCATCAGCGGTACGAAATAATTGCCCAATCCGCCAATCATCATCACCGTACCGAATGAAAACATCATGATCGTGCCATGAATACCCACGGCGGTCAGGTAATTACTGGGGTAATGGAAAATGGTTAGATAAGGAGTCATCAGTTCATAACGCATAAGCATTGCGACGGCACCGGCAATCAAAAATCCGGCGACGGCAAACAACATGTATTGTAATGCAATGACTTTATGGTCAGTACTGATTTCCCAGTATCGGCGCCAGCCTGTCTTTTTTTCGCGCCATGATGTGGCGTACCCGAAAGTTGGCAAAATCACACTTTCCCATGAGCCAATTCCGAGCAGCCATCCTATTACTGCACCAATCCACGCTAATGTTACCGAAGGGCCGGTAACAAACGGATGGCCACGAAACGGGTCAACAATTACGACAAATGCATTGACCACAATAAATCCAATAGCTGCCCACAAAAAAGCACGAAGAACAGGGGGCATGCCGCCTTTGTGGCGCGTTGCTCCTTGGGGAGCCTGCATGTCATGCGACAAGGATTGAGCCACGCTATTTCTACCTCCTCTTAGTCAGTGTCTTGTCCCATTTTTGAGTGGGCGGGATAGTTAACCCCCATTACCGGCGAGAGACTGCTCATATTTGATCCATTTGGCAAACTGGGCATGCGACACCACTTTGAGGGGTGCTTCCATCCAGGGATGCCCCGGACCGCACACCTCCGCGCACTGCACCCGGACCATCGGATTGACGGCATACGACGTGATCTTGGTGGGCGTCAAATATTCGTAGCGGGTTTCTCCCGGAATCACATCTTCTTTAATGCCAAAGGCAGGAATCCAGAAACTGTGAATCACATCCGCATATTGGTCGTACGTGTGATACGGATCATACGAGCGCAGCACGAATTTCACCGGTTGGTTCACCGGCAGTTCCAACATATCCTGTCCGTTGGCATTCACCGTTTGCGTCAAATGATATTGCGGATAGCTGAAAATCCATTCCCATTGCCGGGCCGTGACATTCACGACCAAATCATGCCGATTGTGGGCGGGTTCGTCCAAGGCAAACATCTGCTCCATCGCCGAGGTCGTCGGATGCAGAAAAAACAGGAGATTGACGACAATGCTGCCGCCGACCCAGATCACCACAAAGGCTTTGTTGTCGATCGCAAACCGGCGGTTAGCCGGCGGCATCTCGCCCCGTTGAGTGTGAAAGCGGACCATGGTGAACAGCAAAAACAGCACCACAAACACAAAAATGGGCGTCAGCACCACCAGGAGGAACTCGAAGGCTTTCAGCGCCATTTCCCCTTGGTTGGAGACGATGTAATACATGGGATTGTTGTGAATCAACACCCGGTCCCCGATTTCGGCGAGCACACTCAAAATCACCCACCAGACGGTAAACACAATATTCTCCCGCATCCCAGGTCTTCCCTCCTCTTTTCGGTCCTTATGCCGGCAGAATGTTCACTTTCCCCCGCATGCCGGTCCGGTAGTGAATGTACTCTTGGACAAAACAGCCGTAATCCCAAATGCCCGGCTTATTGGGGACCGTGAACGACAGATGCAGACTGCCGCCGGGTTTCAAGGTCGGGCTGAAGTCCCCGCCCGTCTGAATGTTATACAGGGCCTGGGGCCCCTTATACGTCACCAGCGCCCGATTGGGCACGAAGTTGTCGATTTCATAGGGGTGGCTGAGAGTCACCGGCACCCCGTCCCAGAAATCCGTGGCCCAGGCATCGGCGGGCAGATTCCCAAAGGCTTGAAAGTAGGCTTCATTCACATGGCGGCCCATCGTCCATTCATGCCAATGGGTATGGCTCTGGTTTTGGAAGATCACGTCCATCCGATCGCCGACGCGCCAGGTCATGTAATTGGGGATGTAATAATAATCGTAGGCATACAAATGCACCGTGCCGGACTCGACCGGCGACCCAAAAACATGACGCGCCGCATCCACCAAGGCTTGGCGGCCGAACAAACTCACCGCGCCCGCGACGCCTAAAGCCGCCGAACCCACCAGAAATTGACGCCGGCTCCATTGGTTCTCTTCAAGATTTTCGCCATTTTGAATATTCTCTTCTTTGGCAGGATTCTGTTCCATGCCTTTTTCCTCCTTCCCACAACCTTATGCGGATTTCCGGCATGAGGCAGATGGTGTTGAGTGGTGTCTCGTTGAGGGTTATATAAAATTAATCGATTACCGAAAATATCGCGATATTGAACCCTCTATTACTTAACTCAGCTAGGTTTACATCACTAGTTATTGTGAAACTGTTGAGTACTACTCTCGATTACTAGGTGATTGTAGCACTTTTAGAACAAAAAGGATCCTACATTTTTTGCAAAAGTACAATGTTTTTACCCAGGTATAATAAATTAACAGGGTCTAGTTATATTTTCGAAGTCAAGGACCCAAACCGGCAAGAGACG
>JAKACM010000139.1 GCA_021821465.1 Bacillota bacterium | reverse complement strand
CAGGATCAAACTCTCCATGACTCATCTCTGTTGCCTTACTTGCATTTCTGGCGTTCATGACGATATAGTTTTCAAGGACCGACTGTACGAGAGTTGCCTCTCGTGCCGTGTTGCCCTGTCGGACAGCTTTGATATCATAGCACGGGCTTCTCAAAAAGACAAGAACTATGCATAGATTTTTTTACTGAAGAAAATTCCACATTTTTGGATCCTCAATCCCCAATCGCCACAATGCAATGCCTCGCAGTTCATAACCCGAAACCAGTTGAATCTTTGACAGCAGGCTGCTTGTATCTTCAAACCACACCGAATGGATAGCTCCGTTTTGCATATACACAAAATGATTTTGACCGGTCTTGTGCGTATATTGCTCTTCTAACGCCCGGGCCTGTTGATAGGATAGGGCCTGGGTCCCGGCGCTGCTCCAATTATATCCGTAACCCGGAATGCCAAGAATAATCTTGCTGGGAGGAATCGCGGAAATCGAATAGTTCAACACTTGTTTGACCCACGTCGGTGACGCGATGGGACCCGGAGATCCCCCTGCCCAATGCTGATCATAGGCCATAATCATTAATAAGTCGGCGCTTTTGGCAAGCGCCGGGTAATTATAGGCTCCTGTCCAGGAATTCCCGGGTTGATAACCCGTCTCGGCGGGCACACTTAGCGTAACGTAATACCCATGCCGATGAAATGTTTCCGATAACTTGGCCACAAATGCCGTAAATGCCTTTTGCTCGGAAGGTGCAATACCTTCCCAGTCTAGGTTAACTCCGTCATAACCATTGTCTTCAACCAGTGTCAGCATATTCTCAATGGCCCGGTTACTAGCCATCCTATTATTGAGTAACGGGCCAAAGACTGATTGTCCCGCCATATTTTCCACCAGGGCAAAAGTCCACAAATGATGTTCTCTGGCCAATTGCAACACCTGAGGATTGGTTTGTCCGCTAATATAACCCCCTGCATTTATCGTGTACCAAAACGGAATAATACCGCTTAAAAAGGGAAGATAGTGTTGGAGCATCGCCGCAGCATTTCCCTGGTTTCCCGGGTCATAAAAATATCCCAGAGCCATTCCTTGAGGCAATCCATCTTGGGCGCTGGTTTTGTGCGAACTTTTGGTCTGGGGTGGTCTCGGCCCCTTATCCAAGGAGGCTTCGGCAGGTTGCAACAAAAGTCGATCCCATGAAGCGATGGACCCGTTATGAGTATACACGAACCATCCCCCGCCAATCACTGCTACCAGGAGCGTAACAACCATAAGCCAAAGGCGTTCAGACCTTGTCCGTAATGAAGTGTAGCGCGTTCCTCTCACCCTTCCCCTGTGTAGTACGTAATATCTATGCCAACAATCCACGAAATAGACCCATTTTCGGTATAATAAGGCCTGAGTAACGTAACCTGGGAGGTACAATGAAGTCTCTGGGTCCCACTTACGAGCACGTAACCCAATCACGGGAATGGGGGAAATGGATTGCACACTTTGCTCATCGAAGATGACGACCGTGTCGCCCGTCTAATTACATTAGAACTTCGGCACGCCGGATGGGATGTTCACTGGTGTGATAAAGGCCGCGACGGACTATCGGAAGCCATCGGCGGCAATTATGACGTGGTCATACTCGATTTGATGCTTCCCGATATTGACGGTATCAAGGTTTGCCAGTCTCTAAGACAGGTGTCGGATACACCGATTTTAATATTAACCGCAAGAGATGCCGTTGTAGACAGGGTCAGAGGATTAGATGCCGGAGCCGACGACTATTTGGTAAAACCTTTCGCCACAATGGAACTTCTTGCCCGCATGCGCGCTCTCACCCGCAGACCTGCCAACGTATTTCACCAGGACGATACCTTAAAGGTCGGCCCTTTGGAACTATACCCCATGCGCCACGAAGTCCGTTTGGCTAACAACCCCATTGAGTTGACTCGCCGCGAATTTGACCTTCTACAATATTTTATGCAAAATGTCGGTATTACTCTGACACGTGATATGATTCTGGACCGGGTTTGGGGATGGGGTTATTCGGGAGCATCAAACATCGTGGATGTTTATGTCGGGTATTTGCGCCAAAAGATCGGACTGCCGACCGATGAGTTGAATTTGGTCACAATTCGCGGAGTGGGTTACGTCTTGAAGTACGAGAGTTTATCGTGAACTTTCCACGAAGTCTCAGAACACGATTCACCATCCAGACGGGAGGAGCTATTGTTAGTCTCGTCGTGGTTTTTGCCATCATTACCATTTTGGCCGTAAGTTTACATTTATACGATGCTGCCGCCTCGGATGCGTACAGTGTTTATTCGGGACTAAACCAAGCGCACGGTGAGACTTTGGTCGCCATCGTGCATGAGTACACCAGATCGGTTGATCCCCACATCTGGATCATTCACGGACACCGGATACTACTTCACTCTCCTAACGCAGCCACTCATCCTACGGGCCCATTAACTACGGGCCTCTCCCGCAATCCTTTTTCCTTCCGCTTAGTCAAACACTCGACCTTCGCTACCTATGTTGTCAACTGGCCCCTGAAACCCGACTTGGATTTGCTGGGTGATCTGGTTCTGTCCATGGCCATTGTTGGTGTAGCCGCCGCAGCAGGTGGAGTCTTATTGGGGCGATGGACGACCCACCGAGTTTTGGAACCCGTGAAAACCATGACCCGCGATGTGGAAATTATGCTCTCCAGCAATCAATTTCTTCCTGTCGACAATCCGTCTCGCACTAATGACGAGTTTAGTCAACTCGCACGTCTGTTATCGGAATTGGTCCAAACGCTGGAAGCCCGTTGGCAGCGGGACCGGACTTTATTAGCCGACGCTGCTCACCAGTTGCGAACCCCCTTAGAAGTCATTCGCGGGAACCTGGATATCCTCCGCAACTGGGATACCATCGACCGAACCACGGAAGAGGAAAATCTTGCCGCCATCGACCGGGCTGTGTCGGACATGATTGCCCTGGTCGGTGATTTGTTGACTCTTGAACATGTTCGCAACGAAGGCATGGCTCAACTGGACGTCCATCCCTTGCAAACCTTGCTGGAGGATGCCTGTGAAGATGCTAAAGCCTTAGACTCCAGTTTGCAGATCGTGCTGCAAGGACAACCACAAGAAACCGTTAGAGTTCACGAGGCTTTTGCTCGACGTGCTCTGTGGGCTGTATTGGAAAATGCCGTCAAATACAGCCCCAAAGGAGGAAGAATCGAAATTAGTGTCCTGACCCAAGGTGAATTGTGCGGTATTTCCATCCGTGATTATGGACCCGGAATCCCTGCTCAAGATATCCCCAATATTTTTACGCGCTTTTACCGCGGACAAAATGGACCCGGGAAAAGCGGCACGGGTCTCGGGCTAAGTATTGCCGAGGCCCTCATGCGTTCCCAAAAAGGCCACATTACGGTCGATACCAACAACCAGGGCACGACTTTCACTTTGTGGTTTCTTCGGGGGTCATCTTCTTCCCTTTGATTGCGGTCTTAATCTTCCTCCCTTGCGCTCCCTTCATCCGCGGCAGCACTACATAGACATAGATGACAGCCAACAACGTCAACAACGCGACAAAGAGGAATGCCCAAGGCACTTTTGACGACGTCGTAAACAGAGCGGCCATACCCAAAAAGAAAAATATTAGACCGACACCCGCTGTAAGCCAGGGAACTCCTATCGCATGAAAGGGTCTGGGACGAGTAGGCTCCTTTCTTCGCAACCGAATCACTAATACTGCGGATAAAGCATAGACAAGTCCTTCAACCCCGGCCCCCGCATTAATCAACACGGCATAGTGCCCCGTGTCAAAAATGACCAGGGCCAGCAGCAAAGACAAGCCCGCCACGGCAGCGAGTGCATAAGAAGGAACCCACCGGCTGTTTAAACGGGAAAAAGCTTTAGGTAAAACTTTCTCCCGAGCCAATGAGTAAATAAACCGTGACGCTGTGAACAACCCCCCGTTAAATGTCGTCATCGCTGTGGTTGCCGTGACAGCCAACATCCACCAGAATCCTAACAACCCGAAGGCTTTTTTTCCGGCAAGCAATTGGGGAACCAGAGTTGAAGACAATTGTCCAAAGCGCGGAAATACCGTCGTCAAGGCCACGGAAAACAATCCAAAGGCCATAGCAATCAATCCCAGAGCCAAATACATGCCACGTGGAATAGCCCTCACGTCCGAAAATTCTTCCGCCAGAGGCGTGACCCATTCAAAACCCACATAAATAAAGACTCCGAGTGCGATGCTTTGAATAGTCCCCTGCCCCACGTGAAAGAACTGGCGGGCAGGGGGAATCGGCCCTTTCCATAAAATCGCCGCCGCAATAATCGTCAAACTCGCCAACAAAAGCAGGGCATTGATATCCTGAATACGCCCAGCCATCCGAATCCCCCGTAAATTAGCCCACAAAACCAGAACCAATAAAACCGTGATCCATACCCATCCGGGAACCGTGGGAATTGCCGCACGAAAAGCCTGGGCCAAGACAAATGCATCGGCCGCAATGACAAAGACTACCGTCAACGCATACACCAATGAGATAACCAGAGACCACGAATCGTTCAAGCCTCGCCTCGTCCACACCCGGATCGCTGCCGCCGAAGGGTATAGCCCGCTTAATTCGGCAAAATTACTGGCAGAAAAGACAATCAGAGTGCCGGCGCACAATAGCGCAATCCATGCCGAAGAGCCTCCGGCATATTCGGCGATCTCGACACAAGCGAGAAAGTTGATCGCTGCCGAGGCCAGACCCGCACTCGTGGACACTGCGGTTTTGAGAGACAGTACCCGCGGCTGCATTATTACTCCCCCCAAATTAAAAGGGTAATAATATCAAGGCGCATCAAATCATCTTGCCGCCCTTTAACCAATAAGTCTCCTGCATTATAGGGCTCGGTGGGACTCATTTCGCCGGAAAATACGGCGCGGATGACCTCCTGGCTGCCCTCAACCTGCATATCTGCCTCGGATATCGGTCCCTCCCCGGTCTGAATGGATCCGGCACGAGATCGCAACCAGTAATGGTTCCCACTATCTGTGTCCCGAATTACTATGGTCCGGTTCCATTCCCGGTTCATTTGGCGCAGGCGCTCATTCTCGTTGCACTCATGCGCAAAGTTCTCCAAAATCGGCAACATGGTCATTAGATTTCTTTCCTTTGGTTTTTTATCCTCAAATTGTCTTCCAACCATAAAAGCTCCACTCCAGTTCCGCCCCCAACACAGCATCTTCCCATCGTTCCTGCTCCGGCAACACCCCTGTTGCCGCCACGATTGCCGCTTCAATAACGTTGGTGCCGAAGCTTCGCCCGCTTAAAACCGGAGTTGTTGTAATCAACGTATCAAGTCCCCGTTCTTGCAATAGTTGGCGGTCTTGTTCGGTCGTCGTATTGGTAATCATGAGTTTGCCTGAAAGGTCATCCGGCAAATAACGGCGGATGAAATGGAAATCTCCGGCGACAATGTCCGCTTGGGCAAAATAATGGTCATAAATCCCGTCCAAAGACCGTTGTTCTTGTTGTGCTCCCGTCGGATAAAGTGTCGTAAACGGCATTTTGACCAATTCCGGCAGAAGCCGTCGCGCAAATTTCTCTAGTTCCGCCACTGACATAATGGGGTAATCAATGTGGGACGAAAAAATTAAATCTCCCGCCACCGTTGAAAATCCTTGCTCATAAAATGCCTGGGCCATTCCAAATCGATCGAGGGCAGAAACCAGTAAAACCTTTTGGTCAGGGATTATGATTTTTTGCTCAACCAGTTGATGAATGACCCGGTATTCCCAAATTGCTTTGAGTCCACTGCCGTCCACGACCGGGGTATGTGGAGCACATTCAGCCAAACGTCTGGCATCCAAGATTTCATAGCGTTTCCCATTCACGACCAAATAGCGGTCAATCCCTCCCAACCCTATCGCGTCAACATGATTGTCCAGTTCGCGAAGCATTGACATCGCCCGCTCTATGTCGCCATCACATCCCCGTCGTTTCACGTGGATTTCCTGATGATAGAGCCCGATTGTCGTATCGTGATCACGGACGGCACTCCCAAGGCTGACACTTACCACTTGTTTCATTCCGGGCCTCCATCAAAGATAGCTGTGCACAAAATTGTACACAGCTATCTTATCGCCTTTTTTCAAACATTCCTAGACTACACTTCGAAACCGGTATCCGAACTCAAGGGTCTCATAGTAGGGAACAAAATCACATCGCGAATCGATGCGCTGTCCGTCAACAGCATGACCAATCGGTCAATTCCCACTCCCAGTCCGCCGGTGGGCGGCATTGCATGTTCCAGTGCGTTTAAAAAATCCTCATCCAGTGGAGGAACCTCATCGTTTCCTTGCTTACGTTGTTCTTGTTGTCGCAAAAACCGCGCCCGCTGATCCAAGGGATCATTGAGTTCAGAAAAAGCGTTGGCTAGTTCCCGTCCCGCAACAAATAATTCAAAGCGTTCGGTGAGATTAGGGGCATTCTGATCTCTCTTAGCCAGAGGGGAAATATCGACAGGATGATGCCATAAAAATGTTGGCTGGATTAAATCCGGCTCCACAACTTGTCCAATGACTTTGTCCATTACCTGTGTACGATCAAAACGCGAATCGACTTCCACCCCCAAGTGTTTAGCCAAGCGATGGGCATCTTCCGCATCCACAACGCTTTCCCATCTCACCCCAGTCTTTTCGAAAAGTCGCTCCACCATATCCACCCGATCAAACGGGGGCGTAAAATCCAGCATTTTCCCCTGATAATCAAATTGCAGCGTCCCTTTTATTTCACGGACCAGATAGGTCATAAGGGACTCCACCAGTTCCATCATTCCCTGGTAGTCCGTATACGCTTGATATAATTCGAGCATTGTAAACTCAGGGTTGTGTCGGGTGGAGATACCTTCATTGCGAAAAACCCGGCCAATTTCATAGACCCGGTCAAACCCACCCACAATCAAACGCTTCAGATGTAATTCCAAGGCAATGCGCAAATACAGTGACATATCCAAAGCATTATGATGAGTCACAAAGGGTTTCGCCTCGGTTCCCCCGGCTATGGGCAGCAATACAGGGGTCTCCATCTCGATAAAATCCCTTTCCGTCAAAAACTGGCGTATCTGGGTGATCGTCCGGCTTCTGATATTGAAGACGTCTCGCACTTCCGGGTTAACTAATAGATCAACATACCGCTGGCGATATCTCAGATCGACATTGGTTAGCCCATGGCGTTTATCGGGAAGGTCTTTGAGACTCTTGCTTAAAAACTGATAATTTCGCACCTCGACGGTAATTTCGCCACGTCTGGTTTTGAAAACAGTTCCTTCGATCCCGAGAATATCGCCGAGATCCATGAACTCAGTCAATTCAAAGGCCGTTTCGCCGATGATATCTTCACGTAAATGACACTGTATTTTCCCTTGTTGGTCAACCAAATCCAAAAACATGGCACGACCATGTGTCCGAATGGCCATCACCCGTCCAGCCAGACGCACCACCTGGCCTTCCCACTTGGCAAAATCGTTGTGAATGGCTCCACTCAAAAGGGTGGCATCAAAAGATGTCGGCCCATAAGGATTCACTCCCCGCTCCTTAAGGGCATTCAATTTGTTTAGCCGGACCGTACGGGGATCAAAACTCTCTTCAGGCAAAATATAACCTCCACTACTCTCTACGATATCTTCATGACCTGCATCCGAATTTTGCCTACCGGAGCATTAACCTCAACGATCTCGCCGGTCTTAGCCCCTAAAAGCGCCTTGCCCACTGGGGACTCGTTGGATATGTGATTCTTATTCGGATCGGCTTCCGCAGCACCCACCAAAGTATATTCTTCGTCAAATCCTTCTTCCAAATCTTTTACGACCACTATAGACCCAATATGAACTGCATTGGGATCAACATTTTCACTGCTCACGACCTTGGCTTGGCGAAGCATCTTTTCAATGGTCTGAATCCGGCCTTCTACAAAAGCCTGCTCATTTTTCGCGTCCTCATACTCGGAATTCTCCGAGATATCACCAAATTCCCGGGCTGTCTTGATTCGCTCTGACACCTCATGCCGTCTTACGGTCTTCAAATATTCCAGTTCACTCTCCAGCTTTTTGAGACCCTCTTCAGATACCAGCAACTCCTTATCGCTCAACATGAATCCCCACTTTCTTCTCTCAATAAGAGCCGGCTTACGAATTCTGACGACAAAATTTGGCTATCTCTATGCTATGTGGACCTATTATATACATTTATCGCTCTTGCGCAACGTATCCTAGCTGATTTTTTAGTCGGAGGTGGTGGTCACACTGAGTATAGTTCGCTTCAGGGCCTCGATGTCTACCGTCACATCGGTGCTTAAGGGTGTTTCGCCCAGCACAAGCGGCACAACGGCCCGGCTATCGAGAAGAGCGGCCATTAGCCGAACGCGGGCATTAGAGGCCAGAAGGATGACACAGTCAAATTGCCGGTAGGTGTTGGCTAGGTCCATGATTTCATTGATTAACTCAATGCCATTACGACTCTGAGCGTATTGCCAACGTTGCTCATTCGTCATGACCCAGCACCGCTCTACACCAAGTTCTTGGCACAGTTGCGTGACCGCTTCCGCATTCGCGATAGGAAATCCAATCACCGCAATGGAACGGCCTTTACGCAACTCTCCGAGACTTTCGAGGCGTGATACGAACGAGCGATCCACGCTAAATTTTTTGGCCACATCCTGTTGCGACAACCCCTGGGATCTGGCCAAAAGTATCTGTTCGGTAATATTCGCTATACGCGATAAGCTAATCACCTTATCGCCGATACGAATTAGATCCATGAAAGCTCCTCGTTTTGAGCATGATCCATCCACTCACGAATCAAGTTTTCCGCCTCTTCCAACGTATTAAGCGAATAGCACCGATTACGAAACACATTAGACTCGGGGGTACCGTGCAAATACCAGGTGAGCTGCTGCCGCATTTGCCGAATACCCACGGCCTCTCCCTTGACTGAAACCAAACGCCGCAGATGAAAACGCGCCATTTCAGCTCGTTCGGAGGCTCCGGGTGGGGCTAAATGCCGCCCGGTTTCCATAAATTCGGACATCCGCTTGAATATCCAGGGATCTCCGAAGGATGATCGGCCAATCATCACACCGTCAGCTCCGGTCATCTCCATCATCTTTACCGCATCCTGTGGGGTCTTGATATCTCCGTTACCCACAACCGGTATCCCAACATGCTCTTTGACTTGACGGATGAATTCCCAGTTTGCCGGCCTGGCATATAAATCATCGCGAGTCCTGGCGTGCACAAAAATTGCCTTGACTCCGACCCTTTCAAAAGCTTCGGCTAATGCCGGCGCGGTAATGCTGGTGTGATCCCACCCCGCCCGCATTTTTACCGTAACGGGAACGGACACGCGGGATACCACTTCTTTGACCACTGATATCGCCTTATCCCTATCATTCAGTAAGGCCGATCCGTCGCCATTTTTAATGACCTTGGGAACCGGGCATCCCATGTTAATATCTATGAGATCCGCTCCCTGCTGCTGTGCTTGCCACGCAGCTTCGGCCATTAAAGTCGGATCCGAGCCCGCAATTTGTATTCCCACCGGTGTTTCGCCGGGATCTAATTCCATCAATCGGAAACTTTTAGCGCTCTTGTGCATGAGCGCATTGGCATTGACCATCTCAGTGATACACAATCGGGCTCCTTGCTCTCGTGCGATAGCTCGATATGCCAGGTTTGACACGCCTGCCATAGGCGCCAATATCACCGGAGGGTCAATCAATACAGAGCCAATTTGCACCGTGTATCACCTCATTTTGAAAATTGCCCAATTATTATATCACAGAGCAAGAGAACTGGCGTCAAATTGAAGTTCACAACTCGCGGCTCGCGAAAGGCTTATGATCCGCTTTTTGGTATTATACGGTCAATTATTTGTCCATGACGACAATGGGCAATGATTGAAAACGGATTTGTGAAAAATTACGTCAAGCGAATCGGTCATGTGCCCCTGCCCTCTATGTAGAACTTCCTCGCATTATAGCCTTTGCCTTGACAAGTGGCTAGACGAGGAAGTGCCTAAAATCTATCCTGATGTGATGCAGTGATTTCGGCAGCATCCATTTCCGTGCCAATCTACTGTCGAAGGGGGTCCATGCATATTGTTAATCGATTAATTCATCCGACCCAGGCAACCGCTAGAAGCAAGTCGACACAAGCTCCTGCCGCTTGCTTTTAGTGCAGAATATGCCCCGATAGAACTTCAATGATTTATCGCCTTAATAGCCCAGGCTCGATAGATCAGAGGAACCGATTCATAATATAATTTTTAAAACTACCAGCGAATTGTTATAGGTCTCTGTCGTATTGACTGCGTCGCACCAGACGAGTTATTCCGGGGCCCGAGAGGAGATCTTCAGAAATTGACGGAACACACAATTGCCTCGTTTAGCCCAGAATGGGAACCCTCTCTCTTGGGTCATGATACTTGAAGTGCCTGCAACGTGAGGTGGTAGGAACTACGGCGGAGCCGAAGGACATATCGATACATAAAATAATATTTGTGCTGGCGTCGGGGGCTGGGATATCTCAAATCGGAAATATGGTCTATTTGGTAACCGTCAATGTCTTCGTTTTTGAAGTAACCCACTGTGCACTAGCGGTATCGGGACTCTGAGTGGTCTCGAAAATCGCTGCACTTATTGTGGGACCATGGGCGGGCAGTTTAACGGATCGGCTGCATTTGCGAGCCCAACTGGTAACTTTGGAAATATTTCGTGCAGGATTTATCGCACTCCTGCCATTTTGTCATCATGCCTTCACAATATATCTGGTTTTGTTCATGTTAGGCAGTGCTCGACGTTCTTTAATAACGTGTTCTTAGGCAGCACGTAGAAATAACTTTTATGTTTGCGAGTCGGGTTTAATGATGTAATTCCACTCCCCATGGAAGGGATATCGTTCGATATGGAGGGCGTGAAATGTCGCATCATCCACCTTGCGTCCTGTTTCATACGGATGTTCGTCTAATTC
>JAKACM010000138.1 GCA_021821465.1 Bacillota bacterium | reverse complement strand
TGTTGTGCGATGCGTTGATCGAAGGGAATCAGAGCAGCCAGGCTGAAGAACGCGATCAGTGTGGACAGACTGACCCATACGATTTGGCTGAATTCGCTGAACATCACGATCACATCCATTAAAAAGCTTTTATCCGAAGTCATACTATTATAGCTAGTATAGCTAATCAGATAAAATGGGCCACGAATTTCCGCCAATCACACCAGTTCCTGATCACGACTCTTCCACAAAAACCCTAGGCACAACTCTCCGAGGCCTCATCTGACCCTTGGAAAGGAGGTCCCAGATTTTAGTGCCAAAGGAGCGGAGCGTATTATTTTCGCTTGTGCACTAAGAATACGTCTTGACACTCCCCTCCCTGAAGGGAGGAGATTCTCGCGAGGAACCGGCTGACGTCAGCTTTACTCGCAAAGGGTTAGCCAAAAGCCCCCTATCCGGTCGCCTCAAGGTCTCCGGTTACTTAGACTTATCGTTCGCCGAATTCGGTTAACGTCTGGTCTTGACGACGCGATATATTTTACGCCTCCCACGATGGCGGGAGACAATCGCCAATATATCCTATTGTCAAAGAGCGAACACATTTAAATAGTAACACAAATGGGGCACTGTCGCCTGATGGCGAGCGCCGTAAAACCCGCCCTAAACAGCGGGGTTTTACGGCGCTCTGGATAAAGCTTAAGTTGAAAGTGATCGTCAGAACCACCCCTCTGCACGATAGAGAGGGGTGGAATTGAATAGCGTGAGGTTTGTCAGACGAGATAAGGAGAGTTAAATCCTCTATGAACAACCTATTACGATGGAGGATTACAATATGGCCGGCAAAAGTCACGGAAGATCCCGAAGCAAAACACTCGGCACCTAGTCAGCCAGGCTTATACGGCCAGCGATTTAACAGGGCTCAAGGATAGCGATAATCCGCGGGATCTTGTCAATGACATTCACCACTTCGTGAAAAAGTTCCTGAATGCCCACTCCGGCTTTAACCGGACAGCCTTCAGGACTATCTTACCCCGTTTGTATTGGTGCAGAATCCTCCCTGCGACATGCCGGAAAAAGTGGTCAGTTTAGCTTAGATAAAGAGTTTGCGAGTTAAAATATATCCACTGTGCAAGTAAGGGTTTTTTTCTTTATATTTCGTATGAATAGAAATACATACATTATCGGTTAAGTCAGGTCGAAAACTCAAAATCAGCACCGTGATGCACGTTCTGGCGGCGTACACTGACACTCCATTCTGGGGATGTATGTAGAAATAAGGGTAGCTTCGAGATTGGCTATCTTTAGTTTGCCACCATGAATTTCCATGAAGTATAATCCACTTTACCTTTAGTTGGTGGAAACACGACCCCAAATGGCTTCTCCATAATAGACATGCCGCTTTTCCTCAGGTTGGGTTTGACTGGCGATCTGCTCTCCCCGCTTCTCCAGATGTTGCAAGAGATGCACCCGTTCCCGATATGGCAATCGGGCCAGGGTATGCTGAAAAAATGCGGCACCTTTCACAAAAAACGTAAAAAATGCGTGACAATCTTCAGCCGTGACGGTTATCGGAGCAGACCAGGCCTTGATATCTTGCAAAGACGCCTGATGAAAAGCTTCTTCCAATCGGCCTAGGGGCAGTCCGTTGCGATCCCCAAAAGGTAACCCGAACTCCTCAGCCAATTCATTTAAAGGTCGCAACCACAAAGCTACCATAGGAATCTCACGGATATCCATATTGGGAGGCGGCACCGCCGCTGTCACCCATCCCCCCGGCTTCGTAACCCGAGTCATTTCTCGAACCGCGCGGTCGACTTCCGTAAAGTGCAGAACGGCCACCGATAATGTTAAATCAAATTGATGACCATCAAACGGCAAGTCTTCGGCACGCGCCCTGACGATCTGGACGTTAGAGATTTGCCGTTTATCGCATTTGTCTTGCAAGTGGTCCCCCATCGCGGCCGAGGGTTCCACGGCTGTGATTTGACCATCGGGTAATACCCTCTTATAAAGTCCCATATCCACACTCACGCGTCCGGTTCCGGCACCCACTTCCAACACTCGCATTCCAGGTTTCACAGTGAGGAGATCTAGAAAATCTTGTGTCGCCTGGTCACTGTCGGGTGCCACAACGTGGAAGACGGTATCATAGTTCAGGTCGCGAAAGATGTCCCAACGTTGCTGGTTTGCCCGCCACGCCAATTCCCCAGATTCTTCTAACACCCGTTCAAGTTCTTGAAGAATGCGCTGGCCTCTGGACGTTAAACGTAATGTCTCACCCTGACCTGTCAGCCATTCCTTAACCAAACCCATTCGCAAGTACAAGGACAATTGATCGGCCAGCAAGTCCTTAACCCAAGGCCGATGGCTGATCCCGGACAAAAATTCCCTCCGGGGCAGCTGGCGAAAGTACCGCAAGGCATTGAGATCCTCGAAGAACCAAATCACGTGGAAGACTCGGACCACGGCGTGTAAACCGCTGCGCTCCTGAGCCGCGAATTGTTGCAAAGTACCCCGGGCCTCTTCGACAGCTCTTGGGGTCAGTTGTTTAATATTTGATTGCGTATGAACCGTAAACAAGGCCATAGACGTCAAAACCGCCTGAAACAGATGTGTGAGATAGGGAACGGACAAAATATACAGAGGGCAGGTGATCTCATCTGCGCTTAGCTGTGTGGCGAATTCTTCTGCCCACTCCGTCAGCCGACTTTGCGCCTGGGGCATCATGTCCGCCTGCCACTCGCCATGCATCCAAGTATCCATCACCACCCCTTGGTTATACGCTCGGCGCACCAAGGACGCTAACCCTGGTTCCGTAACAATTTTCCATCCAATGGAATATAAACTACGTGCCATCATCTCGACGAGAAATATCCCCCTTTTCCTAAAAATTGGACGGACGAATGCCTCCGTTTTGAGCTCCTCATATATTCGCGCTACGCGTCATGAGATTTCGGCAAAATTTGGGTACAACCAACCCGACTAGGAACAAAACTGGAAATAAAACATGGGTGGCAGCAGCCATCTCTTCGGGGTGGCACAGATCTCCCCTTAGGTCGGTTCCGTTGAGAGCAACAGGAGTATCCCAAGGTTTATTCGAATTTCATCATATTTCTGGAATGCGTGATAGAAGGTATTGTACCATAAATTGTAATTGTCAAAACCTCATGTCGAAAAATAAAAATAATGGTCTAACGGGAGCAGATTAGGCCTGGATCGAGTCAAACTTGGCTCTTAAGTCGGTTGGCGAACGGATTATGGAATGAAATACATGAATATAGTTTAATCGTTTGAGTTGGATCCCTACCGCCGGATTGTGGATTTTGACGAATGTTCTGAGAGCTTTATGCCGCAGGTTGAAATTTGTGGAATAAATTGGAAAAACGATGATGGTCTGACATTTATCTATCGGTTGGGTCGCAAACAACTCGTTATTAACCGTGCGAAGTATGTCATAGCACACAATTAAGGTGCATGGCTGAAAGAGAATCCTTGCACACGTCATCTCGGGCCACAAAGGCACCAGAAGGCATTGCGATTCTTGTCAGACTGGAAACAAAAATCGGGAGCACAGGACGAGTGCAAAGGCCCCCCTGCCATTCACTATAAAAATGCTCCTGCGGGGTTACAACGGTATTATGTTCAAAAGTCGCATCTTCGCATAGCGTAACCAAAACCCGAGGGGACGAGCAGTGACCGTCATCCAAGGGCTCTTGGGGCGATAAGAGCGAGCCAGATGCATCACACGCGAGTCGTCAGTGAATCCGGATTCACGCCAGGCCAACAAGGCATTCCACAACGCAGTGATTAGTTCTCCTCCGTTATCATCACTTATGGGACTCAATCCATGCTGTCCATGCGAAAAATCAGGACGAATGATGGAGGTGGAAGGAGTTCCGGGGAATCCAGAGCTCCCGTTTAAAAAATGATCAACTTCCGTGATATAAGTACGGTAAGAAGATCCAATTAGATCGTCATAAAAGAGTGGCATCCGCAGATATCCATAGGTATGAACCAACGCATGAACTGTGTAAGCCATCCACAACAGTAATCCCCACCGATGGTCCAAATGGTCACGAACCCGAAGAGACTCGGCCACATCGTAAGGATGGCGCAGGCATACAATGTACCGGGTATTACTCGGTAACAAAGGACGCCAAAATGGCAAGGTTAAGGAAAGACGCGGATCTTTCCAGGTGACTTGACGAGTATTTATTCGCGTCACAAACGTCCGGGCTGATTCGACGAGAGGCGTGAGACGGGAATGATCGGCCCACCCCGGCGACATACGCGGTACAAAACGCCAATTACCGCCTTCCATGCATAATAACTGATTATTGATCGCCGTCAGTTCTTTCGGTTCCCAATAGCCCAACGGATTAAAGATATCCCCTTGGCCCAATTGACTCTCGGATCCGGATACCGGCCAACCCAATATGTGACAGAGTTGGGCCGTCAACGACGTTCCACTCCGGTGCATACCAACGACACATGTTAAGGTGTCCATATCGTAACAGTTCCTCCATGAGATATTGCTTAGAGGCATATTTTAATCGAGCTCGCACGCTGTTCTCACTTAATGCGCATATCTAAAGACTCATCGGGTGTCATATTGTGGCAGACACAAGCAGAACCACGAGAACAAGAAGTGAGGGACTGTCACTCCTGCGGATAAAATCCCCACTTTTGAAAGAATTGCTCCCGGTTTCTTTTAAAATAGGTGCGAATTTGCCGCTTCATGCCAGGGATCTGGTGGACGGTTGAACTCACCCAATGATGAAAAACCGCCTCGTTATCAAACCATGTTTGCCAGGAGTTGGTCGCACGGATGCGATGCAACATATCATCGTCTTCGAAATACGCCGGCCAAAATGATTCATCGAAAACACCAACTTCATCAAACAACCGATGATCGCACAAGAATGCACCCATGGCTAATCGCCGCGAAGTGGGACTCACAGGAACGTGAGCCGGACGACCGCTGGCTAATATGACGTGATCCCGTTGAAGGTCCTCAACAAGATGATCAATAAACGTCGGATGGTTCAGACGCACATCATCATTCAGCACTAGGACATACTGAGCGCCATCTCTTAAAGCTTGACGAATCCCCCAGTTCCAGCTTTTCGCAACCCCCCAGTTGTCTTCGCGATTGTCTCTCAGGTATAGCGGTAGACCCGGAGGCAGACTCGCCAGCGTATCCACCAAGTGCGGGGCTCCCATGGTAGGAATAGTGACCGCAACTGAAGCCACCCACACCCCTCCTCACAGAATTGCAATTTTAGATCCGATGGTCTTGAACGTTTTAAGTTTTTACATGGAATTGAGGCGGTTTGAGAACACCCATCCAATGATGGTAGGCTTCCACCGGAACCAACACCAAGGTCACCAGCCAGGCAATCAGATATTCCCGTGAACTGTATTGGCGTCCGTCCAACCAGTCGGCTAGTCGTTTGGGCAATCCTATGGCTAATAAAAAAAGCCCCCCGGCCAGAAACCACACACCCAAAATAAGGCTCAAGAGCACCATCAGTTCACCGCTAATAATCAAGAGTTCCGTGGGCTGAAACCGCGGAAGATATTGGGGAGCTATTTGGGGATGATTGCGAAACAACAATGCTTCAAATCGCTTACGGTTGGCTTTGGAAAAATAAAATCGCCAGCTTTCCTCTCGGGGAGGATGGATCACTCGGGCATTACGACTGAACACAATATCATAGCCTGCTTCCAAGACCGAAAATGCGAGGTCAGAATCCTCTCGGTAGGGCGACTTAAACCCCCCCACTTTAGCAATCACGGACCGACGATAAAACATATTAGCTGTCATAAACTGGCCGCCATAGGGATTTTTCACTTGGTGAGTCAAAATTTTGGGCGGCATATCTCCCCCCTCTACTTGCCCTTCGACTCCTCCCACTTTGGGCGAAGAAAAGCCTTTCAATCCCCATTCCAGCCACAAACGGTCTGGAACGGCATCCGCATCCGTGAACGCCACAATCTCACCCTCCGCCGCCCGCCATCCTGCATCGCGAGCGGCTCCCGGACCCCCATGAATCACTGATAATAATCGCAATGTGAAAGGTGCCCGGCTCTCAAACGCGGTGACAATGGATTGTACATTATCGGACGATCCATCATCCACTATAATAACTTCTTGTGGCTGGAGACTATTAGCCATCAATGCCTCAAGAGTCCAACCAATGAGGTTGGATTGATTATAGATCGGGATGACGACGCTAATGGTCTCCATCTCCATGGTTATTTAACACCTCTAGGCTACAGTGTACGACAAAGTTCAGCGCAACTACCACGCCCAGTGGCAGATTTTCAGCAAAATTTAAATATTATGAAGCGAAATGGGGTCGGCTTACGCGTTATTTTCTCTGCGATCTCAACACATAGACTCGGTTCCACTTATGTAGTCCTGGATCTACTATAATGGACCTCGGAGATGCCTAGACCCTGAGACAAGCCAACCGAGGTGAACTGCGTTGGATTTTGGACGGCTGTTCCGCCAAGGCCGCACACGTTTGAAAGAACGATCCCTAAGATTTTCGACTCTGATTTTGGCGATGGGCGGAATGTTGTCCAAGATACTGGGTCTCATCCGTCAATGGTTAATGGCCCTCTTATTTGGCACATCAGCGGCTACGGATAGCTGGCTCATGGCCAGTATCATCCCGGTATTGCTCTTTGAAATCATTGGGGGATCCTTTAACATCGTGATGATCCCCCTGTTGTCCCGGCATGTGCAGATTGAAGAAGGTCCCGAAGGAACGACAGGTTTTCTCAGTGAGATTTTTTCTTGGATTGTGGTTCTCACCGCTCTGATGATGCTGCCCTTAGAGATTTTCGCGCCGCAATTAGTGCATCTCATAGCACCGGGGTTTAATGGCCCTCGCCAACCTCTGACAGTGCTTTTGCTGCGGGTGATGTTACCGGCGGGACCTTTTCTCGTCTTAGGCAATTTCATGAATGGTGTGCTGCAGTCCAAGAAGCTTTTCATCGGCCCCGCCTTAACACCGGTTATTATCAACATGGTCCGCATCCTGACCATGATAGGCTTGGGCCTGAGCATGGGGATTACCGGTGTTGCCATCGGATTTACTCTGGCTCAAATGGCTCAACTACTGTATTTAGTGCCGGCCCTCAGACGTCAGCACATCCAGTTGAAATTGCGTTTACACATGCAGCATCCGTGGACTCGCCTCTATTTCAAACTGGCCATCCCCACCATAGTGTCTCATTCGGTGCAAATTGGAGGGACCATCATTGACCGAATTTTTGCCTCAACTCTGGCCGTGGGACGCATTTCAGGTTTGAACTTTTCGCAAGTGATTAGTCAATTGCCTATCGGCTTAGTCGTCACTCCTATCGTAGCTCCCGTCTATACCCGATTGTCGGAATTGTTTAATCAGGACGGAAACTCCTCCACCTATCAAAATGTTGTACGTCAAGGCTTGCAGATCACATTGCTGGTTGTCTCTCCTTTTGTTGTGACATTATTTTTGCTGCGCGTCCCCTTGGTCGAAATTCTCTATCAACATGGACGATTTACCCGCAATTCCACCGCTCTCACCGCCCGATTATTAGGCTATTGGACGATAGGCATTCTGGGAACGGCCATCAACATGCTGTTCTCTCGCATTCTTTTTTCCCAAAAGGCAACACGTACGGTGAGTCTGATCGCCATGGCAACCATGGGGGTTAATATTCTGGGGGATTTTCTCCTCATCGGACCGCTCGGGGCAGCCGGTCTCGCCTTAGCCACGTCATTTGCCGCGTGGTTCCGGGCCTTGGTGATGGCAACGTGGTTATGGCGGCATAATGTCAATCCATGGCGATGGCGCCGCCGTTTTTTCGCCGGATGGATAGTATCCGTGACGGCCTTTACAGCAGCCACGGCCGCAGCTGTGAAGGTGATTGATGCCGCGCATATTACGCACTGGTATTTTAAGTTGATCCTAATTGGCGGCTTCTCGGCCATGGCCTGGATTCTTTATGGAGTCAGTTTGACACGGTTCCAAATCGTTCCCAGAACTCTTCCCCTTTTTGGCCGGTGGATGAAAAAATCACTCCCACGAAGCTAGGACACGGCCGCTGTCGGCCGTATAATTATCGGTTCGGCAATGATTCCGTCACCCACATCCCATAATTTTTAGTGAAGCTTATTCCGGTGCGACGGTGGGGCACCAAACCCGGACCATAGTTGAGCCCAATGTCTGAAGCCATGATTAGAACCGATAGCTCGAGACCTTGCAAATTTTTCGGCAACGCCCTAAATTTTGACCACTCCTGTCACAACTCATGATGTGAATTCTTAACGCATTGCGTCTAGTCAACCGCTGACCCCCAAAATGGACGACATGAGAACCGAAAGACACCAATCACGCAGCACTACCCGAAGCCCAATCGTGGGTCAGTGTCCTTATCGGGCGGGATTGACGGTACGGAACCGCTTCTCCGATCAAATAAGGCCGGGCATACACGACGGTCGGTATGGTTGCAACAAAAGCTAAGTTCGAAAAGGGTCCATATGTTCCCCAAAGGCCCCAGGGGGGCCCCCTGGGGAACAAAAGATCTAGCTTCGGAATATGTTGGCCCGCGCCGGTTAGCTCGATGCCGAAACTTGTGCAAGCCGTTAAAGTTAGGGAAGAATGACAACCACCGATACCTGGCGAACCATCTTATGACCCGCGTCTCCAGGTAATGGACCTCCTGCCGGATGCGAACAATCGAGAACGCCTTCAATTCCAGACCGCGACCACATCGGATAAGTGCGAAGATTCAGCCTATCCGGCTAAAAGGCATTGGTAATCAGGGTAACGCCACCAAACCCGAAAATAACATCAGGTACTGTCGAAGCGGAACCCGATTTGTACGTGACAGAAACATACTTGTTACCCATCGTTTCGTCACTGAACGTGGAGGGAGTAGTCCTGGCAGAGCTGTTCACCACCATAGGCAAGTCGTTGGCACCCGAGAAGTGTAATAGCATTGCTAATCCCTCTAATGGTTGGCCTTTGGCGTAGAATAATTGCGATTGAATTGTATATTGCGTGTCGGGCTTCACGCCCGAAACGGTTTGTATCATGGTGTCCGAAGGATGTGAGGGAGATGACGTTTGACTAAAAATGGTTGGGGTACTGACAGCTAGGGAGGTATTACTCGACAGCGTTGTTACACGGGTCACTAAACCCTGGGTGGGACTAGCCGGCAGGACTTTGAAAACTATAGGCGTGCGCGAGGCAAAATATCCCTGCCCGGAATAGTGAAATGTCAGTGCACTCCCACTTGTATAGTAGGGTCCGATCTCATTACAGACCGGCTGCTCCCCAGGGATCGTACCGCCCGGACAATAAGCGAGTGCGGAATCGGCGACCATCCCCACCCCGTCCGCTAACGTTCCCGTAACGATCTGTCCTTGTGCATTGACGGGTTCCAAGAGAAATTGTTGAGCAGAAGACGAAGGATAATCCGGGTTTTTGCCACTGACAGGGTTCTTCTGGACAGTGTAAACCCGCCACCCTACCTGACTCGTGGTTGTATTCGGAATGTTCTCAATTTCCTTGCTATAACCGCCAGTCGGAGAACTTTGCGCAACGGGTTGGAACACTATCCCCCTCCAAGCAGTACTTCCAGCCTTCACAGATAGCATTGCTTGTCCATGGCTGAAATGCACCGGCACCGTGCCTGACTGAACCCAGGTAGACCCATTGTATACGGACAACTGTCCTTGATTTTGCAAGATTTTGACGGTGCTTGTACCTCCGTAGGTGCTGTTAAACTGCCCCATCTTGTTTAAGGCATCCACCACAAATGTTTTAGTGCCGTTAAGTGGGACATATGGGAAGCCACTCATGATGACAGCCTGCTGAGGTAATACGGATGATTGGGAAACAGGGCTGCCAATGACGGCTGGTAATTTGGCGACATTATATACGTTGTCCCACTGATAGCCTCGGGCATAAAACACTTGCTCCGATGGAATCCAATGCAGCGTCCCACCCTGATATAGATAGACGGTGGACCCAGTGGCCAATTTAAAAAGTTGAACGGGAGATCCGACAGGTGCGGGCAACTGACCAACCACGTGCAATTGGCTCCATTGATACCCTAAATCATAGAACGTCGTGACGGATTTAATGGCGTGCAGGGTTCCATGACGTTCGATATAGACCGTCGGCTGAGTCGCCAACTTGTAAATGGGCCCTGGCACCTGAGTGGCGTCGGCTACAGGAGAAAGAGACAAGCCTGATCCAATAACACCTAGCGGAACTTTCCTAGTTAGCGGCCAAGAAAAGTGAAAACCCCTTGCGTAGCAAGGGGTTACGGGATCTTTCCTGTATTATATACGGATTATGGGAGAGCGGGGAGACGAATGGCCCCGTGACCCGGGAGTTGTTGTTGACGGGGAGTCCGATCCGTCAGCACCAATTGAGGCGCCATCTTCGTCTGAGGCGGGTAAACCCACAGGACTTCTTGAATCGCTGTGAGTTCTTTGAGCAAGGTTGGCAAGCTGAGATCGATGCCGGCTCGAACATATTCTCGCCGTAAAAGATGGGCCAGGGTCACGGCTAACACACAAATGAAGCCATGCACCCGAATTTTCTGATCGGTCCAATGAAATTGTGGCTGCCAATGCAGCCACGCGGCTTGCTTGCGATCGCGAATGGTGGATTCCACATGCCAGGCATTGCGATAGGCCGTGATCATGTCGACCGTAGACCAGGTCGCTTGATCGGTAAAGAGGAGAGTTTTGCCCCAATGGATCTGCCCCCACGGCATCAACGCCTGATGGTCAATGCGGTACGTGAAGGTCGGGCCCTCTTCCGTTTCATGGATTTCCGTATGTACCCAATCGCGGACGGGAGGGCCTGCTTTGACCTGTGCTGGGGTCACCCGTTGACGCAAGGTGGCGACCGACGGTCGCCGTCCCCCATGAACCACCGCGTGTTGGATGGCCTGCAAGCGGTCTGGCAATTTTCGCAGACGCACCAGTTCTCCCGGCCATTGTCCTAAGGCGGCCTATAAAAATTAATTTTCACTATGCAAAGGACAAGAGGGGGGGAATGTCGAATGTATAGGTAACAGCAGAGAGGGAGGCATTCGACGATAGACACCCAAGATATGGAAGATAAAATC
>JAKACM010000137.1 GCA_021821465.1 Bacillota bacterium | reverse complement strand
GGGTTTTCTTGGTTTTGTCCCCAGACTCCTTGACTTGGCAATGCGTTCAAACATGTTCCCAACAATGAGGAAAGCGACGCGGGCCTAACCGGGTTAATCTCTTAAATGGGCCCGAAGCATTTCGTATTCATCCGGGGTTAACTCGCCTCGGGCCAGACGCATTTTCAACTGGGTCAGCGGCTCTGTTCGTTTAACGCCCAAAGATCGCCCGGAACTTAGGGTGAGGTATTTAAGCCCCATCCATAGACCGGTGATAACGACTCCCATAAAGATCAACCCAAATAATGCCATCAATATCATGCCGCCACCATGGAAACCACCGATAAAACCTCCGCCCATCATGGTAGGCCACCTCCTGTGTCTCAATTATGACGGGGGGATGTGTCACGGCCTTATCAGCTTTGTAACAGTTTGGTAACAGTGGCATTCTGGGGACGACTCAAACAAAAGAGTATCTCGTTCGACTCAGGACTATGCGAGAAAATTCTCCTAAATCTCAGGGCAGACTGTACCACTTCACTTCAAGAATTCGCGGTGGGCCAACAAGATCTCTGTACCGAATAACTACAGCTTGATGCACATTCATCTTCTTCACCATACCGACAGTCGGCTTAGCGCGAGTCAGAATCACCCCCGTGTTGTGAAAAGAGGGTGCTTTTTGCACCGGATCTCCCGGCCACAATTCTGTTACATGATAAACATTGGTTCCATGGGATAAGTCGGCAAGCATATAATACACTGCCCAATTCGCGTCCCACGCCGTACTAATATGATCATGATAAGTGTATGTCCAAGGCACAAAGGTCCAAGTCGGATCCGCCACCGTTAAACTCCCGCTATAAAGATGGTGTCGGTCCAAAACCGTTAAGACTTGATTCCCTATTTTCGCACTGAAGGTATTAGCTTCATTATATGCCATGATATCTTGAGCGCGGAGATTCACGAGCGCCACCAAAAGAAAGGTCAACACGACGATGACAATGGGGCGGAAGGGACGTCTGCCAATCCTTCCCATATAGGCCAATATCACTTCGCCAATCAATGCGATTCCCGGAGCTGCGACAGTGACAGAGCGGTCTGCCACCCAGTCATAATGCGTCATAAGCCAAGGCAGGTAACTGGCCCCGGCCCAAAGTATCCCTCCAACAATGAGGATCCAGGGCACGCTCGCTTTGCCTGAGCGATATTGGTCCTCCGACGATCTCCTTTTATAATCCGCGAGAGCCGCGGCGACTGCCCCGGCGCCTAATACCACCACAATAACCAGCCACCAGCCGGGAACGCGGCTAAAATGTATTCCCAATTTGAGGGCATCCAATTCCTCGCCGCCCCAAATGCTGCGGATTTGAGGAAGGATATTATGCAAAGACTGAATCACGGAAGCCAGTGAATGGTTTGCTACCTTGCCATTGTCTTTCATGCCCTTCGCTTGGGATAAGTACCACAAAGCCGTAAGCATCAAGGATATTATGGGGCTTAGCATAATCGGCAGCCATTTTTGTCGGTACTTAAAAGCAATAATCGCCGTGAGGCCAATAACGCTGAACCAGTATTGTTCATAACATAAATCCGCAGCCAAGAAAGCGAGGGTCATAGTCGCCCACTCAAGCCACGGGGGCCATGAAGCTTTCTCATGATGAACAAATCGTTCCAAAAGAACCCATGCCCAACCGAGAAACCATAAACCGAGCACAATGCCTAAAGACGCGGTAATCCAATATTGTCCTTCGTCGGTGAGAGGCAGCCATAGCATCAACACGGCGAATCCCCAAAATGGCAACCCCCACAATCGGGAAAATGCCTGACGCCACAGCATCGTACTCCAAAACATCAAAGCCAAAATCATGGCGGCCACTACCGTAATATGGGACCAAAAACGCGATAAAAGCTCAATATCGACAAGAAATGACAGAGGGCGATAAGAATAGAGATGATAGGACAGATAATACTGCCACCGCGAGCCTCCGTGCCACACATTGGGATAGCCTAACGTAAACCAATCATCACGAAAAGGATGATACTGCCACCCCGAGATTCCTTCGGACAATAGCCACAAAGCCAGCAATAAAATGATAATGATCCATGGGCGGTTTTTAAAATAACTCACGCGTTGTTTCAATTGGGAATTCATGGCATCCTCGCTTAACAATGTCAAATACAAACATCATTGTACCAAAATACGACACGGCTCTCTGCATTTCATTTGCACACATGTGGCTGGGATGATCTCAATACCAAATACTCAAAAGGCTGCTCCGATACTTCCAGAGCCTCCTCAAATACGGTTTTGCGGACATCACCACAACCTGACTGTGTAATTCTCGGGTAACCCTCAGCCTAACCCGATTTAACCTCTGTTGGGTTTGTGAAAAATTCGGTCCGTTGAGAACTGCATTTCAGAACTTAACCCGGGAGAACATTTTCTTATTATGTGCCCACGTCAAATAGAAGTTGCGGTGGATAAAGAGAACAACCTCCCCTGACAGCATCCATCGACTCTATCCTGACCTATTTCCGATTTTGTGCTTTTTCCCCGGAACTTTCCTTGGACTCGACATCCTTCTGGGATGACAAACAAGTGTCCGAGTGGCAAAATATTAAAGAGCACAACCAATCAAGACCATTGACGTATGCTCGTGTCGAACCTTTCGAGGCGTGGGACATGCCTTCTCGAAATAATTAATCTGTTCACACAAGAGTCAAATGCTATATATCCTTTGCCCTCACTCCGTTATGAAAGGGTGTTGTGTTGCCATGGAAATCGAATTCAGGGAATTGATGGGAGCACGTGTTCAATTAGTACCCATGCAGGCAGAGCACGTTGGAGGTCTCTTTGAAGCCGGGGCGTATCCACAAATCTGGACCTACATGTCGATGCGTGTGGATACCCGAGAAGACATGCAACGACTTGTGGACGAGGCATTGCGTGGCCGGGAAAGCGGAATTGAATTCCCTGTGACTATCATGGACCGGCAATCGGGGAGAATTGTTGGCAGTACCCGATTTCTCGACATTTCCATTCCCAACCGCCACGTCGAAATCGGCTGGACGTGGATCGCACCCTGGGTCTGGCGTACCCCCGTCAACACAGAATGCAAGTACTTGCTCTTAGAGCATTGTTTTGAATCTGTTGGTCTCATACGGGTTCAGTTGAAAACCGACCGGCGCAACTTGAGATCTCAACAGGCTATTGAAAGAATTGGCGGAGTCAAGGAGGGGATTTTGCGAAGACACCGGATCCTTCCGGACGGATACGTCCGCGATTCAGTGTACTACAGCATCGTGGATCAAGAGTGGCCTGTGGTCAAAACCCAACTGCAGATGATGTTGAGCCCTTAAGATCGAGTTAGAGCGCTCATCTTGTTGTATTTTGCCTCGCGGCCTGATCCTCGCCTAAGAGAAAGCGTAGGATCACATTCGTATCAACATGGATACGACAAGTCTCCTTAGCTATCCGATTGACCTTCCTTTAGCTTGTCGACCAAGTGGTTTTGATGATCCTGACGTGCCTCCTTTAGATTCATAGGCTTGGACATCCAAAAAATACCACAGAGATCCGATGAGGTACGGGCAGGCACCGGAGTCAAGGCAAGCTTTCGATCTTGAATGTCAAACATGACCCAAATCACCCGAAAGAATCTCGATTACATCACATAGTTCCTTTGATCAAACTACCTGGCTCTTTTGCCCAATGCGCAGCATAGTCATCTACGTATCACCTCACACTGGAGTTCAGTCATACCACGTTGAACTGTAACATCGTAATCCAAATTAAGATAAGTAAATGACTTCAACCAGGCTGCATTAAGGCAATGAGGGTCCGCCAGCAATAGGCTCCCCAGTCCCCAGTGTAGATAGTTATCACTTATCTCAGGCGTGGGGGGACGATCAGGAAATTGGGTTAGGATAAGCAATTATTTTTCTCTATCCTCGCGTCACAATAAAAAGCAGCGGCCCCTTTGGACATTGCTGGTGAAGACCGAGCCATGGGACCAAGGAGATATTCTTGACACAGGTTGTATGCGAGATTCTTCCTAAGAATTTAACGCCGTGGTCAAAAGAGAGCCGATCCCGCGTTAAAAGGCAAACGGGAACTCTGCGCTAAATTTCCAGTGCTCGATCCACATCCCAAGGCTCCCATTCGAGTCATGAACACACGTCAGCAAACAATACTCCTTATCGGATATTGACGTAAACGTAAATTTACTTTATATTCAGTCTAAAGAGGAAAGGATGCCCGTCTATGCCTACAAATCAGCCAAAGCATGGCGCCAAGCTTTATAGCATCTCCGAATTGAGTGAATTGTATGACGTCACATCCCGCACGTTACGTCATTATGAAGAGCGAGGTTTACTGTCGCCAAAACGCCGCGGCCAACAAAGATTTTATCAAGAAAGGGATCGTGTCCGTCTGCAATTGATTCTAAGAGGTAGGAGATTAGGATTTGGATTAAAGGAAATCCAAGAGATGCTCGACTTATATGATGCCGATCCCACCGAAATGAGCCAACTCCAAGAGGTTATCCGGCGTGGGGACGTCAAAATTCAAGAATTGCGCTTTCAGATCGATGAACTTCAAACCATTATCAATGAGATCCTTGAACTGCGAGCAAAAATGGAGCAACGTCTTGCCACAGTTCGAGCAACCCACAAGGATCAATGAACGGAGGAACAATCATGGATACCATATCATATGCCTATGGCACCAATCACTTTGAAAACGATGCCGATCTTCAAGCCATATTGCACCATTACTGGCCCCTGTACTATGATAAGCGCTCAGAGTTAAGCCGATTCGGTCAGTTTGCCGGAACGGATATTTACGAAGCCATATACCACATCGATCATGATGCTCGGCCCGTCCTTGTAGCCCATGATTTGGACGGAAACCGCATCGATCGAGTGCGTTTAAGTCCCGTGGAAAAGAAGATTTTAGCCGATACGGCCTGGATCATGGAGCTGCCCTTTCATGGCTTGGGTTGGGCTTATCATTATGCCTTGCTCTACCTCTTGGGAGATCCCGGTCTTGGATGTGTGTTGACCATTACCGGGCAGACGGCCTATGCGCTTCATAAATACGCAGGCAAGGCCATTCCCGACGTCGGCACTATTACCGCCGATCTCTTATCGGGGCGAGCCTTTGGCGCAACCTGGATGACAGAATCTCAAGGGGGCAGCGACTTGGGAGCTAATGAAACCATTGCCCAACCGGACGGTGAAGTCTGGTATCTAACCGGCGACAAGTATTTTGCCAGCGGTGCCGGTTTAAGTGATTATGCTCTCACTACGGCACATCCTCAAGGTCATAAGCCGGGAGCCAAAGGACTGGCACTCTTCTTGCTGCCGCGAGTCAATCACCGAGGCCTTTTGAATTATCATGTTCGCCGTCTCAAAGACAAAAGCGCCACCCGGGCCGTTCCCTCCGGAGAAGTCGAACTCGATCACAGTGAAGCCTATCTCATCGGACGCATGGAGGAGGGTATTTATTACACGTTGGAAACCCTCACCGTGTCCCGCCTGGCTAATGCCATCATTGCCATGGCCACGGCAAAAAAATCCCATTTAGAAGTGATGGCCCGAGTTGAGCGTCGTCGCAGCTTCGGACACGTACTCAAAGAACACCCCTTGATCCGTCACGACCTCACCGATTTGGCACTCCGCTCGGCAGCCGGTTTGGCCTTGGCTTTTTATGGTGTGAAAAAATTCGATGAGGTCTGGGAGGAAAAACCGCCATACACCCCCCGTTATCATTTCGCGCGATTTGTAACACATTTGGCAAAGAATCGCACAGCAGATCATGCTTCCGCCATGACGGCTATGGCTATGGAACTGTTTGGCGGGCTGGGTTTTCTCGAAGAATACGCGGTGGCCCACTGGCACCGGGAAGCCTTAATTACCCCTATTTGGGAAGGACCCAGCAATATTCAAGCTCTGGACTTTCTGGAATCAATTCAACGTCACAAGGCGCATGAAGGCCTTTTGGACGAAATTGTTCCGCTTTTGGAACAGGTTCCTGGTCCGGGAGCAAGGCACACCTTAGAAGTCTTGCAAAGCACGCTCGACCGTCTTGAATCCGTCAAGAACCCCGAGGCCGAGTGGCATGCTAAAGAAGATTTGACGACTATTGCAGACGCTGTGCAAGTGGCTTTGCTTTATGATCTGGCAAAGGATGAGGGGACTCGTTATGCCAAATTAGCGGAACTCTACCAAATCCATTTTATCGATCACCAGGATTACCCCTATTGGGTCCAAGACGATGAGAGTATCTGGGGAGGCGGGGATCATGCATAGATACGTGGTTCATGAACTGTTAACTGATGCCTGTTACCAGCATGAATCCCGAAAGATAATCAGCGGCAACACTCTTTATACCTACGGCACCATTTATAAGCGGGTTATCCGCCTGGCAGACCGACTGACCCGGTTGGGAATTACCCGCGGAACGGTCGTCGGGGTAATGGACGTGAATTCCCACCGCTATTTTGAGTTAAAGTACGCGCTGTCAATGGTGGGAGCGGTGATCCATACCATCAATTTTCGCCTCTCACCCACGGACATTCTGTTTACCATTCGCGATGCCCAAGATGAATGGGTCTTCTTATGGGAGGGCTTCGGCCCTCTTGCCGCCAATCTGGCTGTTTCACTCCCCCGACATGTGTGGATGGGAAATACAGCTCATGACAAGGAAGCTCCGGATTATGAAACCTTGATTGCCGAAGGAAGAGAACGGGTTCCTGACATCAGCGGCAAAATTTCACCCACAGATGCCTATTCAATCTTTTACACGACGGGAACCACCGGCAAACCCAAAGGCCTTCGGTACACCCATCAGCAAATGCTCATGGGCGCTCTGCAAATCGCCCATCATTTGGCATTGTTCGATACCGGAGCAACAATTTCCACGCAAGATGTCATTATGCCCCTTATTCCCTTTTTCCATATTCATGGCTGGGGCATTCCGTTTATCGCACCCTACCTAGGGGCGTCTTTGGTATTGCCCGAGTCGGGTGGACCCGCCGAACAAATCCGATGGATCCGAGAACATCACGTGACATGGAGCAATATGGTTCCTACTCAGCTCTTTATGTTGATCGAAGAGGCCAAAAAACAAAAGACAGATCGGTTGATACTGAAAATCCTCACCGGCGGCAGCCCCCTCTCCTTGGGTCTGGCGAAGCAGGCCGATCGGCTGGGCATCTCCTACTCCTTGATTTATGGCGGCTCCGATCAATTGGGCAGTGCCATTACTACCGCAACACAATCCCAAGACTCTGGCCACCTTGAACAATTGAGAAGCAGGCTGACGCCATTTCCCCTGGCACGGATTGAAACCCGCGCAGATTCTTTGGAGCCACTACCCCCGGACGGCCACAGTTTAGGCGAATTATGGGTCCAAAGTCCTTGGCTTCCCGAAGGCTATCTCAATGATCCCGGAAAAACCCAAATGGCCTTTGACGGAGGCTGGTTTCGTTCCGGTGATTTGGCCGTGCGTTACCCCGACGGAACTTTCTCGGTTGCGGATCGGATGAAGGATGCCATCAAAAGCGGCGGAGAATGGATTCTTGGCAGCACAATCGAATCGGTACTTTCGGAAATCCCGGGAGTCAGGGCGGCAGCTGTGATTGCGCTTGCGGATGATAAATGGGGAGAACGGCCCATGGCCGTCGTGGAAACCCAAGGCGAACTCACTCCGGCCATCTTGTATCAAGCCCTTAACCAAGCCGTCCAAGAAGGACGACTCGCAAAATTTTGGATTCCCGACACCATCCGCTTTATTGATAGCATGCCCATGACCAGTGCAGGAAAAATCGACAAAAAGGCGCTGAGAGAAGGAATCTAGCACCGACAAGAGAAAAGTGTTAAAACCCGGATTATTGACGCCAAGATACGGCTGAGAACTCAATGCGTGCCAAAGTTCTACCGAAACAGATCCCCTCCTTAAGAGGCTGATCGGGACTTGTCGGCCATTGCCGAGGTATCCTGGACCGTTTTAGAATCTTTGGCACCGGGAGCCGCCAAGGGTGCTCGGGATTTTGTCGCAATGGGTGCTTGGTGATAGCTTTGTAGGAATATGGCGAAAATGATCCCCAAAAGAGTGATTGCCATCGCCAGCACGAAAACGTCGTCCAAAGCCATCACAAAGGCTGTTTCTAAAACCTGACTGTGAATAAGGGTGAGAGAAAGAATCTTTTCGTCAAATGGCGAAATTTCCGTTGTTGCCAATTGCTGCGACATCACGCGAATGACATTTTGTAGGGTCCCCGACACAGGGGTGTAAACGGAGGAAAGATAGACACTGTGCACCGCTTCTTGCCGAACCAACACAGCAGTCAGAGCCGCCAGACCGAACGATCCGGCGACGCGCTGAACAATATTGTTAATCGCCGATCCGGTGGCCACCAAATCAGCGGGTACTCGGGACATACCTGCCGCAATCGCGGGCATCATGGTCAAACCAATGCCGAGCCCTCTGACACTCAACCAGAATATGACATCAATTACGGGAGTATTGACACTGAGATTATGTAAAAGATAGGTCGCATAGGCTAAAATTATCAACCCCGGAATGACCAGCGGTTTTGCGCCGATTTTGTCGTACAAGCGGCCCGAGATCCCCATAGTTAAGGCAGTGGCCAAAGCACTGGGCATCATGATGAACCCCGTCTTCATGGCACCATATCCGACCACCGTTTGCAAAAATAAGGGCACGTAGAACACGCCGGCAAACATGCCGATGGTCACAACCACTGTAATCAGATTGGCGACAGCAAAGGACCCGTGCCGAAAAACACGAAGATCAAGCAGGGGATGAGAAACGGTCAATTCCCATAAAACAAACAAGGCTAACATCAAGACTGAAGCCGCCACAACCAAAACGATCGGCTCGGAAGTCCATCCCCACGTTTCGCCTTGCGACAAGCCCAGCAACAGCCCAAACAAACCCGAGGCAGACAAAGCAAATCCCACTCCATCCAAGGGTACGCGTTTTGTTGGGGCAAACGCCGGAACAAATACCAAACTCAGGAAAAAGCCCAGAATGCCGATTGGCACATTGATATAAAAGATCAGGCGCCAGTCGACATATTGAACCAAATAGCCGCCCAGTGCGGGGCCGATAGCCGGGGCGACAATGGCTGTAACTCCCCAAATTCCCATCGCCGTGCCAATTTGAGTTCTTGGTACCATGCGGTATACCATGGCCATGGTGATGGGCATAATCAATCCTCCGCCAATGGCCTGCAACACCCGAAAAACCATTAAACTGCCTAAATCCCAAGACAGACCGGAAAGAGCGGATCCCACGGTAAAAACGACCAAAGCTGCCATGTATATTCGGCGAAAGCCAAAATGGTCCCCAAGCCAACCGGCCAAAGGAACCACGGCACCTAATGTGAGAAGATAGATCGTCACCACCCATTGAATCTCCTGGGTGCTGACCGAAAACACACTCTCCAACTTAGGAATAGCAATATTGACAATAGAGGTGTCCAAGATGGCCATAAACCCGCCAATAATTATTACAAAGAGAGCAGTTCCCCAATGTGTGGATGTCGAGTCAGAAGGCCCGGTCGCATTAGCCATATGTATTCTCCTTATAGAAGCCCTTTAAAATATTCAGGATACATGGTTTGCCTATTTCCTCATTAAGTTTCCGTGAAAAGTGTTCCGAGCCGGTCTATGCTTAAAACGATTACGAGTCGTTCGGATGCCATGCCGAATAAATCCAGGCCACCACGTTATCCAAAAAGGCCTCAGAATCAGCCACAGATCCCTCATTACTCCACCAGGCGGTTTCGATCAACATGGTCAACAAAATTGTCATGTCATATGGCCCAATTTTACGGGAGGATACATATCGCAATAATAGCGGTATTAGCCGCTCTTCGAGTAAGCGGCGGCGATGTCGTTGAAAGGCGCGACTTCCTCCACTATGGAGCAAGGCAAGAAGTCCGGGGTGTTGGGTGATCACGCCTAACACCGACCTTAGACGGCCGGGAGAAGGTTTTGTCCCTTCAAGTAAGGGCTGACACGCCGCTAAACAATGAGCCAGTTCATCTTCAAACAAGGCATCCCAAATATCCGTAGGTGACGAAAAATAGCGATAGACTCCGGGCCGGGAAATTCCCGAAGCGAGAGCAATTTGCCCCATGGACACACCCTCAAACCCATATTCGAGAAAAAGCGAACGCGCAGCAGATAAAATTTCCATCCGCCGATCCTTGGGATCCTTACGCATCGCGCGGGCCATATTTTACCTCCGTTGTCTGACTCACTTAGTGACATCACGTCATTAAAAACATTATGAGATTCAAGTGACGTCATGTCAATAGCATTGAGCCCATTAAGCAACAAATTTCTGTCATTCCCCCAACCGTGCATTACAATGACAACGTCGGCCTATTTCTCATTCCAAAGTGTGACGGGAAGTTTGAGTGTAACCCATAATCACCCATACGGCAGTAAGTCGCACTCACACCCGTTAATCCTCGGCAACCCAACCGACACTTTACTCTTCAAGCAGGGATTCGAATGGGTGACGCCCTACTTACTGCGAGTCCCTTTTTACGGAAGAAATCTCCCTTTCGCCCAATCGGTGAGAATTTGCATGCACTCAAGTTCCATATCAATTCATTATTTTTCATTAAAACGGAGACAAAAGCGCTGTCCGGATTCGTCCCCTACTTCTGGAGTTCAGTTCTATGACTTGTGAGATAGGGCCTTCCCCTGTTAGATCCGCGACAGATATTCCCACACGAGGAGGCGACGTTTGTTCGTGTCGAAATATCCCCTCGAATCCGAGCACAGCTAACCCCGCTGGGTACCGCGCAAGGTTCCGTAAATCTTCCGGTGGATTTAATCAAACACCATGCATGAAGCGTGCATTATAGCGTCATAGCTATCTGAAGAATAAGCATCTGAATTCAATAATCGCGGTTTAAAAGAATGAACTCTCCCGCCGCCTGGGCTTTACGAGGCCGAGGCGGGGGTTTCCGAGGTCATCCTCAGAAGTTCCTGGTTCTGTGACGTATGCGTGCGAGCCTTTGGCTTCGCATGTCTTATGTCGGTCTCCCCAGGCGTGACTTCGGACCGTTCCGGCCCTAGTGTCCGAAAAATCCGCGTGGTCTTG
>JAKACM010000028.1 GCA_021821465.1 Bacillota bacterium | reverse complement strand
TGCTCCTGCTGTGAAGTATCAGCCATTCTGAACATCGACCCTTTCGCGAATAAGATAGTTACCTATTCGCGATGGGTCCACCATTTTCCTTTACAGAATGGGAATTAATTTCGTCCTGCCTCCTTACGGTGAAGGTCGAAAGCCGGCTTTTGATACCCACTGAAACACTGCCCATTCGAATAGTCCGTGAACTCGTGCGGATGGCTGCTTTTCCAAATCCAGACTTTTATGAACGGCAGCGTATGCACTTTTCGACATGGAAAACCCCGCGGATCTTATCTTTGGCGGATGATATGGGCAATTTTCTCGCCTTGCCTCGTGCCCTCAGTGACAGTGTACTAACGTGGCTGGAAGCTCAAGGAATTACCATCTCGGTAGACGATCAAAAATCTCATGGGATATCCATCGGTGCCAGGTTCCTTCGCCAACTGAGTGGCGAACAGCAACTTGCGGTCCAGGCACTAGTTCCCTATGAGACAGGTATTGTAGAAGCTGCAACGGGATTTGGGAAAACTTTAGTGGCCTCATATCTCATGGCTCATCGCGCCGTTAATACTCTGGTTGTGGTACCGACTCTGGCATTGGTGAGGCAGTGGATCGAACATTTAGCCTGGGCGCTGGAGTTGGATCAGCCTGATTCCATCGGACAACTGGGAGGAGGCAAAAAACATCAGACGGGCATCGTGGATGTGGCGACATTGCAGACGGTTGCGCGGATGACAGATTCCAAGGCCTTATCCCTGTATGGAGCGCTCATCATTGACGAATGTCACCATATGGCATCTTCTCAATATGAGCGTATTTTCTATCGTTGTTCCTCCCAATACCGCCTGGGACTGAGTGCCACTCCGGTACGAAAAGATGGCCATGAACCGATAATTTTTATGCATCTCGGACCTATTCGCTTTACCTATGATACGAAACAGCAAGTGCTCGCTTCTTCCTATCAGCATGTGGTGCAGCCATGTTTGACGGATTTCTTGCTTAAGGACAATGTATCTGCGTGGTCGATCCAAGATATTTACAGGGAATTGGCAGGCAATGCCACTCGCAATCATTATATCGCTTCGGATGTCCGTGAGGTTTTGGATCAAGGACGTGTGCCGTTGGTGCTTACTCAAAGAACCGAGCAACGCGATCTGTTGGCTGAACTGCTCAGTGAAGGGAAATATGAGGTGGTGGTACTGAAAAGTCATTCCCGAACCGATGAGCGAACCTTAATTGAGGCCAAACTCTCCAGTCCTGTTCCCCCACAAGGACGGGTTGTGATAGCGACGGGACGTCTTGTGGGGGAAGGCTTTGATTTGCCGCGTTTGGATACCCTCTTTTTAGCGGCTCCGGTATCGTGGCGCAGCGTGATCCAGCAATATGTGGGACGACTCCACCGTCAACATGCGGAGAAGAATTCCGTAATGGTATACGATTACGTTGATAACCGTGTTCCTCAGTTACAACGCATGTACAAGCGACGGAAAGCCAGCTATCATGCGTTTGGTTACCATATCGAAAAGCCTCGAATGCATGGCGGGAACTTCCCGGAGACTTGAGTTACAGTTTTGCGTTTTGTGCGCTTGCCGGTCTTATACCTCACCTACCCTACCCAAGAAAAGCGCCCCTGGTCCATGGAACATGGTTTGGATCATGCTTTGTCGGTCAATGCCTATTGGCAGTTTCTCGGACGTCAGGTTGTTGGAAGATGCATCCGAGGCGCTATGAGGATGGTGATGGGAAGCAGCACCCTGGGCCGGCCAGACTCTCTTAGGGGAGGGTCATGGTCTCGGATTGCTTTGGCTGCCAGGTATTTCCGACCAGATAATGACTCACAACAGTAAGGCACACCTTTTTTGGACAGTTGCGGATATTCTCCTTCTCCTTCGAAGAAATTGTTGAAGGCAGGGTTTAAGTTACCATCACGGCTGATATCGGGTGAAGAAATCCGGGGGGTCTTACGGCTTCTGTAGCTTCACCATGTCTTCCTGGTGTCCTCTCGTTCGTAGGACCTACGAAAGACGGCTTGTCTTAAAGATGTCCAACCGGATAAAGAACGCACCCACGAGTCACACTAAAGACGTCCTAAAAATGGGGGAACGACCGGATGAGGAATTTCGGACAAACCAGAAGGAAAGGAAAGGAAAGGAGAGGATAAAATGAATTGGAGAGGGGCTATCATACGGCTTGTCGGAGTATGGGTGTTATTAGAAGTTTTTCGCCATACTTTAACGCAATTTCCCAGCATCTCCTGGTCCGAGGCGACCATACTCGCTGTCATTTGTGCTGGAGTAGGTTATCTTGTAGATGAATTGTTTGGCGGATATCTTTCGCCCGCGGGACGGGGATTTGTGGGTTTTATCGTCACGACGTCCGTCTTGATTGTTTATTTTACTCACTATATTGCTCCCATGGTTCACAGCACTGCTTATGTGTTTGATGCGATTATCATTGGGGCGATAGTAGGGTTGGCGGATGCGGTAGCGGGCAGGGTCTATTCCCGGCACCGGGGCCGACAAGCCGGCTAAGAATGCACAATAATACCTCCGGCCGTCGCTGTGGCTACGATGAGAAGACTCGCGGCCACCCAAATCAGCGTGGTAAAACAGGACTGGGCCTCATGGTTTTGCATGAGGGTCAGGTAGAGAACGCAACCCATCCAGAGGCTGGCGAGACGAAGATGCCAGCTGAGGAGGCTGTCCATGTTAAACAGTTGCGGTTGTCCTGCGATAAGACCGGAAAAGAGTGCCAAAAGCCCGAATATGATGCTAAGCCACAAACCCAGACGTATGAGCCAGGAAGGGACTTTTTGACTGAATACGCGGGCCAGAGCGGTCAGCAAAAAGAGTACAATGGGAAAGTGAATAATGCCGGGGTGTAGATGATTCAGCAGATTTCGGGCGATTATAGCCAACATGATAGTCCCTACCCCCTGTGGCAGCATACAATGGTAAAGAAGATCTCAAAGCTTCCTGAACGGGAAAACTTGCGGAATAAGGGTTCTCTGTCATGTATACGGGACAACCATTATAATTAGACGTCTGGCGTTGACAAGGTTGTGATAGGTATTGAACCGGGGAGATTGGCGTTTGACACCGCAAGTCTTGACAAAGGGGAATACTTACTTGATAATTGGTAATTAGTGAGAAAATTCACAAGGTTGAGCCTGTTAAGCTGGGATAACCTGGAAAGGGGGATACAATGAGAAATCCGCTGATTGCTCCATCTATTTTATCTGCGAATTTTGCTCATTTGGGCCATGAGGTGCAAGATGTCTTAGAAGGCGGAGCGAATTGGATTCATGTGGACGTGATGGATGGTCAGTTCGTGCCCAATATTACGATAGGTCCTGTGGTTGTCGAATCCTTGCGTGAGGATACGACGGCGCATTTGGATGTTCACCTTATGATTGTAAAACCTGAACAATATATCCCGGACTTTCTGAAGGCGGGAGCAGACAGCATCTCGATACATTACGAGGCTACTCCCCATATACAGCGTGCATTGGATATGATTCGCGGTGCAGGCAAGAAGGCGGGGCTAGCGCTTACACCCTCCACTCCGATCCGAGTGGTGGAGAATGTATTGCCCGATTTGGACTACGTATTGGTCATGACTGTCAATCCCGGTTTCGGGGGCCAGAAGTTTATTCCCTTAATGACGGAGAAGGTTCTGAGCCTCAGACGATTATTGGATTCATCTGATTATGCCAAGGTGGCCATCGAAGTTGACGGTGGGATCAATGCCGAGACGGCACTCAGCGCAAGCCAAGCAGGAGCCGAGATATTTGTTGTGGGCAGTGCCATTTTTGGAAAAACAAATCGTAAGTCAGCTATAGAGCAGATTCGAGAGAAAGTCGAGCTCGGAATACAGCAATTATCAGGTTAGGGCACGAAGAAGAAACTCAAACACATGTCAAGGAGGGAAGGCCCCTTTATGCCGGGCGGTGACAGATGACACAAGACGCCACACATATCGAAGAAACAAGTTCGTTAGATTTTGATACCGTGCTTAAAGAATCTAAAGTCATGGACATCTTGGCCCAATTAGATCGCGAGTTAATCGGTCTTAAACCCGTGAAAACTCGCATTCGCGAAGTTGCGGCGTTACTGCTCGTGGACAAAATGCGAAGACAACTGGAGTTGGCCTCTCAGACCCCATCCTTGCATATGTCATTTACGGGAAATCCCGGGACCGGTAAGACAACTGTGGCCATGCGAATGGCTGAAATACTTAATCGTTTGGGTTACGTTCGTAAGGGTCATTTAGTTGCCGTAACCCGTGATGATCTTGTCGGGCAATATATTGGTCACACTGCTCCGAAAACGAAAGAGGTTTTGAAAAGAGCCATGGGTGGAGTGCTGTTCATAGACGAAGCCTATTATCTTTATCGTGAAGAAAACGAACGGGATTATGGTCAGGAAACCATTGAAATCTTGCTCCAGGTCATGGAAAATCAACGCGACGACTTGGTCGTGATTTTGGCCGGATATAAGGACCGGATGGACCGATTTTTTAAATCAAATCCCGGGATGCGTTCACGCATTGCGCATCACATTGACTTTCCCGATTATGATGCCCAGGAGTTGCTGTTAATTGCGGAATTGATGCTGGAGGAACAGCACTACCGCTTCAGCCCTGACGCCAGGGAGGCTTTTGGAGCGTATTTGAACCGAAGGATGGCCATGGCCAATTTTGCCAATGCCCGGAGCGTTCGCAATGCCTTGGACCGTTCGCGGCTAAGACAAGCCAACCGGTTATTTGCCAAGGGTGGGCGTCTAAGCAAGGAGGACTTGATGACTATCGAAGCCGAAGACATCTTGGCCAGTCGGGTGTTCAACGGTTCACCTGATCAAGATTCAGACTCCGAATAGTCTTGAGAACTTTCCGTGGTGCTCCCCTGATTCCACCTGGTTTCTGTGGCAGTACCACCCGACTGCTCGGTTGGGTTATTCTCTATGGTGCGTTGTGTACAAGTGAAAGATGACACGGGTTTTCCAGGGCCCGCGATTCCGACAAACCGGAGCCGGCCCAATAGGAAGGCAGCCTTGCTAAAGCAAGCAATAATCGTAGCGGGACTGAGGGACTAATAATCGATGATAGAGATTGGATTCTTACTCGTGCGATAGTCCTGGGCCGGCGGCAATCCGGATATCAAGTGTTCGGGCTCTGCTTTTAGACAATAATGACATGATGTTCCTTTCGGTTTCGGTCAATTCCGCCCGTGGCTGGCGGTAAGGCCTGTGAGTCGCCTTTAGGCAGTCGAAGAGACACCCTTGTGAGTACCGATTAGCCCATATGGTTACCGTACTGATAATCGTGTGATCGGAAAAATCGGAAGCGAGACCGAATTGTCTAGAAAGCTCATTCTTTATGTGTTCAATCGGTGTGTCTTCGTGATTCCTGATTGACAGTCAATATTTGATATGATAAAATCCATCCGCATGAGTAGGAGGTAGCAGCATGCGGACAATTATTACTTTAGCGTGTTCTGATTGCAAGCGCCGCAATTACACGACCAATAAGAACAAAAAAAACGATCCCAATCGGCTGGAGCGTCGAAAATATTGTCGGTGGTGTCGAACCCATACCATTCATCGTGAGACTCGGTAAGGTTTTGGTTTCACAGAAATGGGGAAAATGATGGAAGCCAAGGGGAAAGTCACAGTATCTAATCGGGATCGCTCTCGCAAATACTTGCGGGAGGTCCGTTCCGAACTGAAAAAGGTGGTGTGGCCCACGCCACGTCAAACCTTGTCGTACACGGGTTTTGTGGTGTCGTTTTCGCTGGTGGTAGCACTGATCATTTCAGGACTGGACGCGATATTTAATTTTGGGCTCAATTTTATTCGCTAGTACGAGCGCCTTGGAGTCCTTACCTTGACGCCAGTTTGGCGCATTTTTTTGTTTTGGAAGGCGGCTGGTACGGTGGACAAAAACTGGTATGTGATTCACACGTACTCGGGCTATGAAAATAAGGTCAAAGCGAACCTCGAAAAGCGTGTGGAATCGATGAACATGGAGGACAAGATATTTCGAGTCATTGTGCCCATGGAAGAAGAACTTGAAGTAAAAGACGGCAAGAAAAAGCTGGTCAAGAAAAAAGTTTTTCCGGGTTACGTTATGGTTGAAATGATTATGACGGATGACTCGTGGTATGTGGTTCGCAATACGCCTGGGGTAACCGGGTTTGTTGGTTCCGGGCCTAGGCCCATTCCTTTATTAGACCATGAAATACACATGATTTTGGGAAGCGATCTTTCGGGAGTTCCCGAATTGCCCAAGATCAACTTGTCGATTGGTCAGGAGGTCATGGTTCGCGAAGGGCCGTTTGAGGGATTTTCCGGGCGTATTGAGGAAATATTTCAAGACCGAGGGAAAGTTCGGCTAACCGTGTCCATGTTTGGACGGGAAACGCCCTTAGAAGTGGATTTCGGTCAAGTGGCGGAAATGGAGTAAGAAATGAGGGAAAACAGTGCCAAAGAAAGTTAGTGCCGTGATTAAGCTTCAGATTCCTGCAGGCAAGGCAACACCGGCACCTCCTGTTGGTCCGGCTCTCGGACAGCATGGAGTGAACATTATGGCTTTTGTTAAAGACTATAATGAAAGGACTCAAGGCCAAGCAGGGACGATTGTTCCGGTGGAAATTACCGTATATGAAGATCGTTCATTTACCTTTGTTACCAAAACTCCGCCGGCTTCGGTATTAATCAAGAAGGCATTGGGGGTGGAAACCGGATCGGCCCAGCCCAACACCAATAAAGTGGGAAAATTGACGCGTGCTCAGTTACGCGAGATTGCCGAAACAAAAATGCCGGATTTAAACGCCACGTCGATTGAAGCAGCAATGCGGATGATTGAAGGAACTGCACGGAGCATGGGCGTCGACGTTGGTGAGTAAAAGATTCGTGGGAGGCTGTCAGCCGCTTAACCACAAGGAGGTTTTGAGATGCACAAGGGAAAGCGTTATTTAGAGTCGGCAGCAAAAATTGACAAAGGACGCCTATATGACGCCGAGGAAGCTTTGAAGTTGCTCAAGTCGATCGCGCACGCTAAATTCGATGAGACGGTGGAAGTAGCCATTCGCTTGGGAGTAGATCCCCGGCATTCCGATCAAGTAGTGCGAGGGGCCGTTGTACTGCCACGGGGTATCGGGAAAACACAAAGCATTGCCGTATTTGCTAAGGGCGAAAAGGCCCGTGAAGCCGAGGAGGCCGGGGCTGATTTTGTCGGAGACGATGACTTGGCAGAACGTGTCCAATCGGGGTGGACGGGATTCGATGTGGCCGTGGCTACACCGGATGTCATGACGCTTGTGGGGCGGTTAGGAAAAATTTTGGGGCCCAAGGGTTTGATGCCAAATCCCAAAACGGGTACCGTAACTTTTGATGTGGCCACTGCGGTGAGAGAAATAAAAGCAGGTAAGATTGAATTTCGGACAGAAAAAGCTGGCATTATCCATGCACCCATTGGGAAAACCAGTTTTTCTGTCGAGGCTTTGCAAGAAAATCTCACCACACTGGTGGATGCGTTGAATAAGGCGCGGCCGTCAGCTGCTAAGGGCGTTTACCTGAAGTCCATTACGTTGTCTACCACGATGGGTCCCGGTGTTCAGCTTAACCCTCTCTCCGTGCAACGAAGCGTTCAGGCAGTTTAAAAGAGGTTATTTCTTAGACAAGCTGCAACTCCATGTGGTGTTGCAGCTTTTGCATGCTGTCGTGACGCTTGATATAATATACCTGGAGCACATCTCCATAAAAGGTTATTGTCGAAATAGTTGTTCGGTACCGGGGTAAATTTCACGAATTTTCTTTAACGCGCATGAAGCTGATAGAGTTTGAAGGAGGATTTTAAGGAGGCGGTCCAGATGCGTAATCTCGTAAAACTTTCACTTTCGTTAGCCTCAATCTTGGCTATTGTTGCCGGAGGGAAGATGGAAAATCTGCATAATTTAACGAAAGGAATGCTGCTTGTGTCTATCGGCATAATTGTTTTAAGTATCGCTACGGGTGCAAATACCGTGGTGGACCGCCGAGAAATTTAAATACTCCCGAGACGATGCGCGGTTCACGGGAAAGAGGCTGCGAATTTTACGCAGCCTCTTTCTTTACGCAAAAGGCTGCCCACTAAGAGCGCACTGCATAAAATCATCTATGCCACCGGCGGTGAGATTGGTCCCCCGAGGCTGCTCCCCACCTGCAGTGAAGCCGGTGCTGAGCTGTGGACCATTGGCTTAAGAAGGTTGATGACGCGGTTCTCGGAGCGATGATGTCGAAGAGCGGGATGTTTAGCTAATAGTGCAGGCACAAACCAATTTGATACATCCCAGTTTTTTTCATCCGTTCTCCCGGCGCGGGCGCCTGCTGGTTTTTGCGCTCTGGGCCTTTCTTTTGAATTCTTACCCGTCGCGTGATATTGCCGTGCAAACCCCCCAGCCTCGGGCGGCCAAAGAATACCACGACCTTTACCTACGGCGGGAATATCGAGTCAAAGTCGGGCAACAGACTTCTCTCACGACCGTGAATGGTCCGGTGGGTTTTGAGTTACGAAGGTTATGCGAAATATCTCGAACCGATCCAAAAAGGATCGGCAGGAGGCGCTAGCTTCGGGGGTGCCAAGCTGTTGCTTGATTCCAACAAACAGTTCTATTTGTTGGTCCGTCTGGAGAATGGATCCCTTTTCTGAGAGTTTCAAAGGGATCAAAGGGGCGGATTTAGGGGAACGATATCGGGCGGTGAGCACGACTCCAAAGAATGCGACACAGTTCTTATCGGGAGGAGCCATTCTTCACAATGGTGTGCCTTGTACAGTCTTTTTCATGCCCCAGAATTTTGCATAATTTTTCGGGCGAACGTGAGGTATTCTTCACTCGTACGTCAGTGCCGCGGTAAGGAGGATTATTATATTGATTTTCCCGGGACTCCGTGTTACATTAAAGCACGAACCCAAGACAGTGGGGGCCATTGTGGCTTAATTGTCCCACTTAGGTAGAATTTTGGATAAGTTTTTGCGAAAACAAATCCTTGATCCTCTCACCGTTCTTGGGTGGGGGAATTTTTTTTGGGACTCTTTAGTCAGGAGGTGATGGAATGCCAACACCACAAAAAGCCCAGATCATTGAGCAGACCCGAATGGAACTTGAAGAAGCGCCTTCGGCTGTTTTAGCCAATTACCGAGGCTTAACGGTCCAGCAGTTAAATCTCTTGCGAGAGAACTTGCGCAAGGGCGGAGTCACTTTTCGAGTGATAAAAAACACGCTGATAAAGCGAGCCGCTGACGAAATTGGGATTACTGGGTTGGATACGTATCTTGAAGGTCCAACGGCCGTGGCGTTTTCTCATGATGATCCCGTGGCGGCGGCTAAGCTCTTGGCAGGGGCTGTCCGCGAATTTCGTAAAATCGAAATTAAAGCCGGCATCTTAGGTTCGAGAGCCATTTCTGCGGATGAAGTACGGGAACTTGCGGACTTGCCTTCTCGCGAGGCTATGCTCGGAAGGTTAGTGGGAACCTTTAACGCCCCAATACAGCAATTGGTGTGGGTGCTAAACGCGCCCATAACAAATCTGGCTCGCGCGTTGGACCAGGTGCGCCAGCAACGGGAAGCCTGAACGCAACAGCGACGAGTCAGGATGAATTTAAAAGTTGAGGAGGAAAAATTGTGGCGAAAGTAGAAGAAATCATTGCAAGCGTAAAAGAGATGAATGTGTTAGAATTATCCCAGTTGGTTAAGGCATTGGAAGAAGAATTCGGCGTTACGGCAGCGGCTCCGGTAGCCGTTGCGGCAGCACCCACAAACGGCGGAGCTGCGGTGGCGGCTCCGGAAGAAGTAGAACAGACAGAATTTGATGTGGTTCTAACCGCAGCCGGTGACAAGAAGGTTCAAGTCATCAAGGCAGTCCGCGAACTGACTGGATTGTCGCTTACGGAAGCTAAAGCCCTGGTAGATGGAGCACCGAAGCCCGTTAAGGAGAAGATTTCAAAAGCGGATGCCGAAGCAGCCAAAGCGAAATTGGAGGAAGCAGGAGCTACTGCTGAGATCAAATAAGAGTTACGCGCGTCTATCGTAGAACAGCCCTCCCTAAGGGTGAAAAATAATTGTTGACCTTAGGGTGGGCTTGTGGTATTATTTTTAATTGCCATATTTTATAAGCCAATTCATACCAACGACAACGACGCAGGGTAGTACTCGCGCCACCTTTTGGGACTTAAATCAGGAACAAGGAGCTGACTGTGGATGGCTTATTCTCTCCAAACCGAGCACCCAGGCCGGGTGTCATTTGCGCGTATTAATGAAGTGCTCGACATGCCCAACCTGATTGAGATACAGCAGAACTCTTATCAGTGGTTTTTGCGAGAAGGGTTGCGCGAAATGTTTCGGGATATTTCTCCCATCCAGGATTTTACCGGTAATCTCATTTTAGAGTTTGTTGATTACAATTTGAAGACCCCAAAATATTCTGTGGAAGAGTGTAAAGCACGCGATGTGACCTATGCTGCACCGTTACACGTACGTGTTCGGTTAATTAACAAAGAGACCGGTGAAGTGAAAGAGCAAGATGTTTTCATGGGGGATTTTCCTCTGATGACCAGCAAAGGCACCTTTATCATCAATGGTGCCGAACGGGTTATTGTCAGCCAATTGGTGCGCTCGCCGGGAGTATATTTTGGAGAACAAATCGACCCTACAGGCAAGAAACTTTATTTTGCGACGATGATTCCGAACCGCGGAGCTTGGCTGGAATTTGAGTCCGACGGTAATGATGTGTTGTCTGTTAGGATAGACCGAACCCGCAAACTGCCCGCCACCGTTCTGATGCGTGCCTTAGGATTAGGGACCGATGCTCAAATTCTTGATGCCGTTGGAGACGATGAACGCATTCGTACTACATTGTCTAAAGATGCGGCGAAGACCGGGGAAGACGCTCTTATTGAAATCTATAAGCGCTTACGGCCCGGTGAGCCTCCCACTGTGGAAAGTGCGCAAAACCTCTTACAGTCTTTGTTTTTTGATGCTAAGCGTTATGATTTGGCGAGTGTCGGACGATATAAATTTAACAAAAAACTTTCCTTGCGGCGTCGGATTGTGGGTACTACTGCCCTCGAAACAATTGTACACCCGGAGACCGGAGAAACTCTCGTTCATGAGGGCGATCATATTGACCGAGAGCAGGCATCGGCATTGGATAGCGCACAAGTCAAAACCGTTCGGGTGAAATTGGCCAACGGGGAAGAACTGATGGTCGTCTCCAATGGTCAACCTGACATGGGGTTAAAAACCGTGACACGGGAAGATGTTATCGCCTGCTTCAATTACTTGACCAATTTGTTTGAGGGTATTGGGGCCACCGATGATATTGACCACTTGGGAAATCGCCGTCTTCGTTCGGTAGGCGAATTATTACAGAATCAGTTTCGCGTCGGGTTAAGCCGAATGGAACGCGTTGTGCGAGAACGGATGACAATTCAAGACATTGAATCCATTACACCTCAGGCTTTGATTAATATTCGCCCGGTAGTGGCTGCTGTCAAAGAGTTTTTCGGATCATCACAACTTTCGCAGTTTATGGATCAGACGAATCCTCTAGCGGAGTTGACGCATAAGAGGCGCTTATCGGCTTTGGGACCTGGGGGATTGTCACGTGAGCGTGCAGGATTTGAGGTGCGAGATGTGCACCACTCCCATTATGGAAGAATGTGTCCTATTGAGACTCCAGAAGGACCGAACATTGGGTTAATCGGGTCGTTGTCGACCTTTGCGCGAATCAATCCTTATGGATTTATTGAAACACCCTATCGCCGAGTGGATAAGGACCGGGGAGTAGTGACCGATGAAATCGCCTATCTTACGGCCGATGAAGAAGATGACATCGTCATTGCACAGGCCAACGAGCCTTTGAGTGACGACGGGCATTTCTTGGCCGGTCGGGTCACGGTGCGATCTAGGCACGAGATTGGTGAAGAGAGTCCGGACCGTGTCGATTTTATGGATGTATCGCCCAAGCAAGTGGTGTCGATTGCGACAGCCTTAATCCCCTTCCTTGAGCATGATGACGCCAATAGGGCCTTAATGGGAGCCAACATGCAGCGCCAGGCCGTGCCCTTGTTAGTGACCGATTCGCCAATTGTCGGAACAGGAATGGAGGCTAAGGCCGCACGGGATTCCGGGGTCGTTAGCATTAGTGAAAAGGATGGCGTTGTGGACCGAGTTCAAGCCAACAAGATTGTTATTCGCAACGACGACCACACCGTGTCAACCTATAACCTATTGAAATTCACTCGTTCCAACCAGGGAACGTGCATCAACCAAAAACCTATCGTACACAAGGACCAAAGAGTCGAGGCGGGCCAGATAATTGCCGACGGACCATCTACTGATCATGGTGAACTGGCATTAGGGCGCAATGTTTTGGTAGCCTTCATGCCATGGGAAGGATACAACTACGAGGATGCGATCTTGCTGAGCGAAAAGCTCGTCAAGGAAGACGTATTTACCTCCATTCATATTGAAGAATATGAATGTGACGCCAGGGACACAAAGCTCGGCCCCGAAGAAATTACACGGGACATCCCTAATGTCGGTGAAGAAGTTCTCAAGGATTTGGATGATCGGGGAATTATTCGCATTGGAGCAGAAGTCCGTCCCGGGGATGTATTGGTGGGAAAAGTTACGCCCAAAGGTGAAACCGAACTCACGGCTGAAGAGCGGTTATTGCGGGCCATTTTTGGTGAAAAGGCCCGCGAGGTTCGCGATACATCATTGCGGGTGCCTCATGGCGAATCCGGCATTGTTGTGGATGTGAAGGTCTTTACTCGGGATCAAGGTGATGAATTGTCCCCGGGTGTTAACGAGTTGGTCCAGGTTTACATCGCTCAAAAAAGAAAGATATCCGAAGGCGACAAAATGGCTGGCCGCCACGGCAACAAGGGTGTCATCTCCCGCATCCTGCCGGAAGAGGATATGCCCTTTCTCCCCGATGGCACCCCCGTGGAAATTGTCCTCAATCCTTTAGGGGTACCGAGCCGGATGAATATTGGTCAAGTGTTGGAGACCCATCTAGGATGGGCAGCAAAGGCCCTTGGAATGAAAGTTGCCACGCCGGTCTTCGACGGTGTAAAAGAAGGAGATTTACTGGAATTGTTCCAAAAGGCCAATTTGCCGGCTTCCGGGAAAACTGCACTGTATGACGGCAGAACAGGCGAGTCCTTTGACAACGAAATTACCGTGGGGATTGTCTATATGCTGAAATTGGCCCACTTGGTGGACGATAAGATTCATGCACGGTCGACCGGCCCTTATTCGCTAGTCACTCAACAACCCTTAGGTGGGAAAGCGCAATTTGGCGGACAACGTTTCGGAGAAATGGAGGTTTGGGCCTTAGAAGCTTATGGGGCTGCCTATACCTTGCAAGAACTCCTGACGGTGAAGTCCGACGACGTTGTCGGCCGCGTCAAGACCTATGAAGCGATTGTTAAAGGAGAGAATGTTCCTGAGCCCGGAGTACCCGAGTCGTTTAAGGTGCTAATCAAAGAACTGCAATCCTTGGGACTTGATGTCAAGATTTTGAACGAACTTGATGAAGAGATTGAAATTCGTGAACTTGACGATGAACCGATTAATGAAGCGAAAACTTTTGATCTGCTTCCCGAAGGGATTGACGAAACAGAGGGTCAAGAGCTTCATCGCTTAATGGAGGACTCAGAGGGAACTTCCAAAGAATTCGAGCCCGGAGGCGGGATGAATTTCGACAAGGAAGCGGAAAATGCCTACGCCATTCTCCGGCGTGGCTCGGAGGACACTTCGTTCGATGAGCCCCCTAATGCCGATGAGGAGCAAGATGAGGATTCTGATGATTTTGATGACGACAATGACAATGACGACGACGGTGAGGACTACTAATCCGGGAGGGATCCAATTCGATGCTAGACGTTAACCATTTTGACTCCATGCGGATTGCTCTGGCCTCCCCCGAACAAATCCGGGAATGGTCCAAGGGTGAAGTGAAGAAACCCGAAACAATCAACTACCGCACGCTGAAACCGGAGCGTGAAGGTCTCTTTTGCGAAAAGATCTTTGGCCCGACCAAAGATTGGGAATGTCACTGTGGCAAGTACAAACGGGTTCGTTATAAAGGGGTCGTTTGTGACCGTTGCGGTGTTGAGGTGACACGCTCCAAGGTTCGGCGTGAGCGGATGGGACATATTGAACTGGCTGCGCCGGTGTCCCACATATGGTACTTCAAAGGCATTCCCTCGCGAATGGGACTGATTCTTGACATGTCTCCGCGGGCTTTGGAAAAGGTTCTCTACTTTGCCGCGTATGTAGTCATTGAGCCAGGAACGACTCCACTGATGAAGAAACAGTTGTTGATCGAATCGGAGTACCGCGAATACCGGGAGAAATATGGCAATCATTTCCGCGCCGGAATGGGAGCCGAGGCCATTAAGGAATTGTTGTTGGAACTGGACTTGGAGGAATTGGCGCAGGAGTTGCGCGGAGAACTCAACAGCTCTTCGGGGCAGCGCCGTATTCGAGCAATCCGCCGATTGGAAGTCGTCGAAGCGTTTCGACAATCCGGTAATCGTCCAGATTGGATGATTTTGGACGTCATTCCTGTGATCCCCCCGGACTTACGACCGATGGTACAACTCGATGGGGGCAGGTTTGCCACGTCGGATCTCAACGATCTTTATAGGCGTGTTATCAACCGCAACAACCGACTCAAGAGACTGTTGGACCTGGGAGCTCCCGATATCATTGTCCGGAACGAGAAGCGGATGCTGCAGGAAGCCGTTGATGCGTTGATTGATAACGGACGAAGGGGACGGCCTGTCACGGGTCCCGGGAACCGACCTTTAAAGTCCTTGTCAGATATGCTTAAAGGAAAGCAAGGCCGTTTCCGCCAAAATTTGTTAGGTAAACGTGTTGATTATTCGGGGCGGTCGGTCATTGTGGTAGGTCCTAAACTCAAAATGCATCAATGCGGACTACCCAAGGAGATGGCACTCGAGCTTTTTAAACCGTTTGTGATGAAGAAATTGGTGAATGAGGGCTACGCTCACAACATTAAGTCGGCCAAGCGCATGGTGGAAAGAGTTCGCCCTGAGGTTTGGGACGTGCTGGAAGACGTTATTAAAGAGCACCCGGTGCTGTTAAATCGGGCACCGACTTTGCACCGTTTGGGCATTCAGGCTTTCGAACCTGTACTCGTAGAGGGCCGTGCCATTCAAATTCACCCTCTGGTGTGTACCGCTTACAATGCGGACTTCGACGGAGATCAAATGGCAGTGCATGTACCTTTGTCTACCGAAGCTCAGTCCGAGGCCAGAGTACTCATGCTCTCAACCCAGAACATTCTTAACCCTAAAGACGGCCAACCCGTAGTCACTCCAACCCAAGACATGGTACTGGGTTCCTACTATCTGACAATGGACAAAGAGCATGCTCAAGGCGAAGGAATGGTTCTGGCCGACCTCCAAGAGGGGGAGATGGCCTACGCTCAAGGGGTTCTGGATCTGCACGCGAGGATTACCATGCGTTATGACGGGCAACGCCGTTCTTCAACTTTAGGGCGGTTTTTATATAATGATGCTCTTCCCCCGGAACTGCGGTTTATCGATCAAACTATCGGTCGCAAACAAGTGGCTGTTATCGTGGCGGACATGTTTCGCATGTACGGAAATGAGGTTACGGCTAAAACTCTTGATCGGGTTAAAGCCTTAGGGTTTCAGTATGCCACCAAAGCCGGTGTGACGATTTCGGTATCTGATATCGTGATTCCGAAAGCCAAGAAGAAAATTCTGGAAGAAGCGGAACAAGAGGTATTACAAGTCACACGGCAGTACCGCCGCGGTTTAATTACTGCTGACGAGCGTTACGAACGAGTTATCGGTATTTGGACTCGAGCCAAAGAACGCGTGACGCAGGCATTGATGGAAACTTTAGATCGCAACAACTCGGTGTATATGATGGCTACCTCCGGAGCCCGCGGAAATGTGCAGCAGATCTCACAACTTGCGGGAATGAGAGGTTTAATGGCGGACCCTTCAGGCCGGATTATTGAGTTGCCGATTCGTGCCAACTTTCGGGAAGGACTTACAGTCTTGGAGTATTTCACATCCACACATGGTGCCAGGAAGGGATTAGCCGACACGGCCTTGCGTACTGCCGATTCGGGTTACTTAACCAGACGCTTGGTGGATGTCGCTCAGGATGTCATTGTCAGGGAAGTGGATTGCGGCACCACGCAAGGGACCATGGCCCGGGAAATCCGCGACGGCGGACAGATTATTGAAAGCTTTTATGACCGACTGGTTGGACGGGTTGTTCCGGAAGACGTCTGTCATCCTCAAACCGGTGAGATTCTCGCTCACAAGAGTGAGGTGCTTGTCGAAGACACGGCCAAGGCGATTGTTGCTGCGGGAATTATGGAATTGCGTGTACGCTCAGTTCTTACTTGCCAGTCGCGTTTTGGAGTGTGCGTGGCCTGTTATGGAAGGAATTTGGCTAAAGGCGGCATTGTCGAAGTAGGAGAAGCTGTGGGTATTATTGCAGCACAAAGCATCGGAGAACCCGGAACACAGCTAACAATGCGGACTTTCCACATGGGGGGTGTCGCCGGCGACGATATTACTCAGGGTCTCCCCCGAGTCGAGGAACTGTTTGAGGCTCGGAAACCCAAAGGTCAAGCTATTATTGCCGAGATTGCCGGAATTGTGCGCATGGGCGAGAGCAAAGGACGCCGGGAGATCACAGTGGTCAATGACGATGAACATGAGTCTCAATCGTATACGGTGCCTTTTGGCTCACGAATTCGAATTCACGAAGGCGATCATGTTCAGGTCGGTGAGGAATTGACGGAAGGATCCGTGAATCCGCATGACTTGTTACGAGTCATGGGATTAAATGGCGTGCAAAATTATCTTTTGCAGGAAGTCCAGCGTGTTTACCGAGTTCAAGGTGTCGATATTAACGATAAGCACATCGAAGTAATGGTTCGCCAGATGATGCGTAAGGTTAAGATCGAGGAAGCCGGCGACACAACGCTCTTGCCAGGTGCTTTAGTCGACCGCTTTGACTTCGAAGACCAAAATGCGGAAGTTCTCTTGCGGGGAGGCACCCCGGCCGTGGCCAAACCTGTGGTCCTAGGCATCACTAAAGCATCTTTGGCAACGGATTCTTTCCTGTCTGCAGCATCCTTCCAAGAAACAACCCGGGTATTAACGGAAGCTTCCATTAAAGCCAAGAGAGATCCTCTGCTCGGCCTTAAGGAGAATGTGATCATTGGAAAACTGGTTCCGGCGGGAACGGGCATGTCTCGCTACCGAAACGTGATTATTCATGGCGCTGAGGAGATGGCGGATAAGCCGATGGAAAACGAGTTAATCAAATAAGCGTTGTAATGGGCGTGGCAATTGACACGCCCATTACCCGGTGATAGAATACGCAAGTGTGTCTAAAGCCTGTGAGGGCCGGGAGGACAGACCAGTGGATGTGGGCGAATTAAAAAACCGACGCCGGCGTGTGGTTGGAATGCGGGAAACCCTTAAGCGTATGACTCAAGGAATGACGGTGGGAGTTTTTGTGGCTAAGGATGCAGAACCCCGCGTTATTGAAGAAGTCGTTGCCCAGAGTAAATCCCGTGGCGTGCCGGTGGACTATGTTGATTCGATGGATGAATTGGGACGGTTGTGCGGAATTGAAGTGGGTGCGGCTTGTGCCGCGCTGTTATCCGAAACACCCCCAGTAAAATGAAAGGAGGTGGGCATGAATGCCGACAATCAATCAGTTGGTACGGCATGGACGAAAAAAGGCCAACAAGAAATCCGCCGCTCCCGCATTGAAAGGCAATCCGCAAAAGCGGGGAGTTTGTATTAGCGTGAAAACCGTAACGCCGAAGAAACCCAACTCAGCGCTTAGAAAGGTTGCCCGGGTACGCTTGACAAATGGTGAAGAGGTCACTGCCTATATCCCCGGAGTTGGCCACAATCTTCAAGAGCACTCGGTGGTTTTGGTACGCGGAGGCCGAGTCCGGGATTTGCCGGGTGTCCGCTACCATGTCATCAGAGGAACGTTGGATGCGGGTGGCGTCCAAAAACGATCACAGGGTCGATCGAAGTATGGAGCGAAAAAGAATCAGCCTGTGGGCAAGAAGTAAGTAAGGAGAGAAAGGGAGGGAAACCATGCCCAGACGTGGGGCCGCCGGAGTGCGCGAGTTGACACCGGATGCCGTGTACAACAGTCCGCAGATCGCTGCACTGATTAATAAGGTGATGAGGAGCGGGAAAAAAAGTTTAGCCGAACACATAGTGTATCGTGCCTTGGATATTGTTGGCGAAAAGAGTCAAAAAGATGTTATGGAAGTATTTGACGGGGCTATAAAAAATGTGACGCCTCTCTTAGAGGTAAGACCTCGGAGGGTAGGGGGAGCCACTTATCAAGTGCCTATAGAAGTACGGCCTCAAAGGCGTATGTCTTTGGCTATTCGTTGGTTAGTTCAATTCGCGAGAGCTCGGCATGAACGCACGATGGAAGAGCGATTGGCCAATGAAATTTTAGATGCTTTTCAAAACAGTGGCGGCGCTGTGAAAAAACGGGATGAAACCCACCGCATGGCGGAATCAAACAAAGCTTTTGCGCATTATCGTTGGTAAACTGCTTGCGGTCTTTTGAAGGACAGTCAGGTAAGAAGGGAGTTTCCCAGTTATGGCTCGAGCGTTTCCTTTAGAGCGAACCCGAAACATCGGGATCATGGCCCACATTGATGCGGGGAAAACCACCACAACCGAACGCATTTTGTTCTATACCCATCGAACCTATAAGATCGGTGAGGTTCATGAGGGAACGGCCACGATGGACTGGATGGTGCAAGAACAAGAGCGAGGTATCACGATAACCTCCGCTGCTACCACAGCCACATGGCGCGACTATCGGATCAATATTATTGACACGCCCGGCCACGTGGACTTCACAGTGGAAGTAGAGCGTTCCTTGCGAGTCTTGGATGGAGCTATTGCTGTTTTTGACGCTAAAGGTGGCGTCGAGCCGCAGTCAGAAACGGTTTGGCGTCAGGCCGACAAATATCATGTTCCGCGGATTGCTTATGTTAACAAGATGGATATAGTCGGGGCAGATTTCAGCAATACCGTAAAGCAAATCCACACTCGACTGGGTGCTAACCCTGTTGCGGTGCAATGGCCATGGGGCAGTGAAGACCAGTTTAAAGGCATCATCGACCTCGTAAAGATGCAAGCCTATCTTTATGAAGATGAGTTAGGAACGCGCGGAGAATATGTCGATATCCCGGAAGAATGGCAAGAAATTAGTGCGGAACACCGCCGGATCTTATTGGAGGCGGTAGCTGACATCGATGATGTGTTGATGGAAAAATATCTCGAAGGTGAAAACCTAACCGAGGATGAAATTCGAACGGCCCTGCGTGAAGGTACGGTGCGGAGTCAACTGGTACCGGTTCTGTGTGGATCGTCCTATCGGAATAAAGGGGTTCAACCCCTTTTGGACGCTGTGGTTGACTATCTTCCTTCTCCGTTGGATGTGGGTGCAGTGCTGGGACATGATCCTGTCACTGGTGAACCGGATTCTCGTGACGTGTCGGACAGCACGCCGTTTTCGGGTTTGGCGTTTAAGATCATGTCTGATCCGTTTGTCGGCAAGCTGGCTTTCTTCCGCGTTTATTCCGGTACCCTCTCTTCGGGCTCATATGTCTATAATGTCACCAAGGGCCGAAGAGAACGTATAGGGCGTATCTTGCAGATGCATGCCAATCATCGGGAAGAAATCAACACGGTGTATGCCGGAGATATTGCGGCGGCCGTTGGCCTGAAAGATACGACCACGGGGGACACCCTAAGCGATGAACAACAACCGATTTTGCTCGAATCCATGATATTTCCCGAACCTGTCATTTCTGTAGCCATCGAACCTAAGACAAAAGCCGACCAGGACAAGATGGGTACAGCCCTGTCGAAACTTGCCGAGGAAGATCCCACCTTTAGGATGTTTACAGACAAGGACACAGGGCAGACGATTATCGAAGGTATGGGAGAATTACACTTGGAGATCATTGTGGACCGTCTTCTGCGAGAATTCAAAGTACAGGCCAACGTGGGCAAACCACAAGTTGCATACAAAGAAACCTTGCGCAAGACTGTCGAAGCCGAAGGAAAATTCATTCGTCAGAGTGGTGGCCGTGGGCAGTATGGCCATGTTTGGATAAGAGTCGAACCCTTGGAAGCCGGCCAAGGCTTTGAATTTGTGAACAAGATTGTGGGTGGTGTGGTGCCCCGTGAATACATTCCTGCGGTCGAATCCGGTGTAAAAGAAGCTATGGAGACCGGGGTATTGGCCGATTATCCTGTACTGGATGTTCGTGTTACACTATTTGACGGATCTTACCACGAAGTCGATTCCAGTGAGATGGCTTTCAAGATAGCAGGGTCAATGGGATTCAAGTCGGCGGCACAAAAGGCGAATCCCGTGTTGTTGGAGCCAATCATGGCGGTTGAGGTTCTGGTACCGGATGACTATATGGGTGATGTCATAGGCGATCTTAACGCCCGCCGAGGACGAATCGAAGGAATGGAACCGCGTCCAGGTGGCGTACAAGCTATTCACGGCTTTGTTCCATTGGCTGAAATGTTTGGTTATGCGACAGACTTGCGGTCCCGTTCCCAAGGACGGGGCACATATACCATGCAGTTCTCTCATTATGAGGACGCGCCCAAACATGTTACTGAACAGGTTATTAAGGCTCGGCACTAAGTCGCCGGCCAACTTAGATAAATCAAGGAGGATTTAAGAAATGGCGAAAAAGAAGTACGAGCGAACAAAGCCTCACGTTAACGTGGGCACAATCGGTCACGTTGACCATGGTAAGACAACCTTGACCGCAGCAATTACCCGTGTCTTGTCAACATTAGGTCAGGCTCAATTTACTGCGTATGATCAAATTGACCGAGCTCCCGAAGAACGCGAGCGGGGAATTACCATTGCTACGGCTCACGTTGAGTATGAGACCGACAAACGGCATTATGCTCACGTTGACTGTCCGGGACATGCCGACTATGTCAAGAACATGATCACCGGTGCAGCCCAGATGGACGGTGCTATTTTAGTGGTGTCCGCCGCAGATGGTCCCATGCCGCAGACACGGGAGCACATTGTCTTGGCAAGGCAGGTGGGGGTCCCCAATATTGTCGTGTTTTTGAACAAGAGTGATATGGTGGATGATCCCGAGTTAATGGAGTTGGTTGAGATTGAGGTTCGTGAACTTCTTAGCAGCTACGAATTTCCCGGTGACGACATTCCGGTCGTGGCGGGATCGGCTCTGAAAGCACTCGAGTGTGGTTGTGGCAAGCGCGATTGTGAGTGGTGTGGAAAGATTTGGGATTTGATGGACGCCGTGGATGACTATATTCCCACTCCGGAACGGGACATCAACCGACCGTTCTTGATGCCGGTTGAGGACACGATGTCCATTACGGGTCGCGGTACTGTGGTAACAGGACGTGTTGAGCGAGGCACCGTCAAGGTGGGTGAAGAAGTAGAAATTGTCGGGTTGGTGGAAACGGCAAAAAAGACCGTGGTAACAGGTGTGGAAATGTTTCGGAAGACACTGGATCAAGCCGTCGCTGGCGACAACATCGGGTGTTTGTTGCGAGGGGTTGACAAGGAAGAAGTGGAACGGGGCCAGGTGCTGGCAAAGCCCGGTAGTATTCATCCTCACACCAAGTATAAATCCGAGGTGTATGTGCTGACCAAAGAAGAGGGAGGACGGCACACACCGTTTTTCAACGGATATAGGCCCCAATTTTATTTCCGTACCACGGATGTTACGGGTGTCGTCAAATTGCCGGAAGGTGTAGAAATGGTGATGCCGGGAGACAACATTCAGATGGAAGTGGAACTGATTGCACCGATTGCTATGGAAGAAGGTCTTCGCTTCGCGATTCGCGAAGGGGGCCGTACTGTGGGCGCTGGCGTAGTGACCCAAATACTGGCATAAGGCAAGGGGGAACTAGCATTGAGCCAGCAAAAAATCAGGATACGGTTAAAGGGTTACGATTATGAGGTTGTCGATAAATCCGCAGCAACAATAGTAGAGACGGCGCGGCGCAACGGCGCCGCAGTCTCCGGTCCGGTACCGCTGCCTACCGAGAAAAAAGTGTATACCGTTCTTACTGCACCAAACGGGGAGAAAGACATTCGTGAACAGTTTGAGCGGCGTATTCACAAGCGTTTAATTGACATCATGGACCCGAGCCAAAAAACGGTGAACGCGCTTATGCGTCTGGATCTCCCGGCCGGAGTGGATGTCGAGATAAAGATGTAGGCGGGAGGAAAATATGAAAGGGATTATTGGTATTAAGGTGGGCATGACCCAGGTGTTTGACGATGAAGGCCGTGCTGTTCCTGTCACCGTAATTCATACGGAGCCTAATAAGGTGCTGAAGCTTAGAACGATGGATAAGGACGGATATGAGGCCGTGCAAATGGGTATGGGATTCATCAAACCGCACAAGGTTGCACGTCCTCAGTTGAAGGACTTCGAAAAAATTGGGGTAGAGCCGGTACGACATGTGCGCGAGTTTCGTTTGCCGGGGGCCTTGGATCTGCAACCTGGCTCGGAACTTCGGGTTGAGGACGCATTCAGCGCGGGTGACATTGTCGATGTGACCGGAACCAGTAAAGGTAAGGGGTTTGCGGGGGTAATCAAGCGTTGGGGATTTCGCCGGGGACCAACAACACATGGCTCAAAGTATCATCGACGAGTGGGTTCACTGGGGGCACGCACATCCGGAGGCGGAGGCCGTGTCCATCCGGGCCGCAAAATGCCAGGACATAAAGGTCACTCTCGTGTGACCACATTGCGACTAAGGGTTGAACGGGTGGATGTAGAGCGCAACCTGTTACTCGTGCGAGGTGCAGTTCCGGGTCCACGGGGATCCCTGGTGATGGTGCGAGACTCGGTGAGAAATCGGAAGGGGGCGGTGTAAGGCATGCCAACCGTGAATATATACGACATGGAAGGCCAGGTTGCCGGTGAGTTGCAACTTTCCGATTCGGTCTTTGCTGTTCCCATAAATCATGCGTTGCTTCACCAGGCGATTGTGAGCTTTGAGGCCAATCAACGTTCTGGTAGAGCGGATACTAAAACTCGTTCGCAAGTGCGCGGCGGTGGACGTAAGCCATGGCGGCAAAAGGGAACCGGTCGGGCTCGGGCCGGAACAACCCGAGCCCCGCATTGGCGCCATGGAGGAGTGGTGTTCGGACCTCATCCTCGTGATTATTCTTTGAATTTTCCTCGTAAAATGCGTCGTGCTGCGCTCAGACAGGCTCTCAGTGCAAAACTGGCGGCAGATGAGTTGCGAGTGGTTAAGGAGCTAATGGTTCCGGAAGTCAAGACCAAACATGTGTTAAAGGCTCTTGATACGTTGGGATTGGGCCGAAACGTGCTCTTTATCACGGCTCGCCCCAATGAGAACTGGAAACGAGCATCCAGGAATTTTGCCAAGGTACACACCATCACCACAGATAATCTAAACGCCTATAGCCTGCTACGTTATCATCAGATCGTATTGGACGCAGATGCAATAGCGCGTGTGGAAGAGGTGTTTGGCCGATGAAAACAGCATACGACATTATCATCCGCCCCATTGTCACGGAAGAAAGCACTGACCAAATGACCTTGAACAAGTACACCTTTGAAGTCTCCCCCAAGGCGAACAAAGTTGAGATACGTCATGCGGTTGAAGAAATCTTTAAGGTGCATGTGGTCAAAGTCAATACATTGTGGCGTCCCAGCAAGGAAAAACGTCGCGGTACGATTATCGGGCACACGGCCCGGCGTAAGAAAGCTGTGGTAACGTTAGCACCCGGGGACAGCATCGACATCCTGGAAAGTATCTGACATTGAAGGAGGCTTGCACGTGGCAGTACGAAAAATGAAACCAACGTCTCCCGGGGTGCGACATATGACACAGTCGACGTATGAGGAGATTACCAAAACCGAACCCGAAAAGAGTTTAGTGGAAGGAAGACACCGCAAAGCCGGCCGAAACAACTACGGGCGTATTACAACTCGTCACCGCGGCGGCGGTACCAAGCGGCTCTATCGGAAAATTGATTTTAAACGTACCAAGGAAGGTATTTTGGCCACGGTCGAGGCTATAGAATATGATCCGTTTCGCACCGCCCGAATTGCGTTGTTAAAATACCAAGACAATACGATGGCCTACATTTTGGCACCGGTAGGGCTTAAAGTTGGGGACAGTGTGATGTCCGGCCCTACGGCAGACATTAAGCCGGGTAATGCGTTAAAGCTGCAGGATGTGCCGGTGGGAACTGTGGTGCACAATGTGGAACTAACTCCCGGAAAGGGTGCGCAGTTGGCTCGTTCCGCTGGAACTTCGGCCCAACTAGCAGCCAAGGAAGGGAAACATGCCCTATTGAGGCTTCCATCGGGAGAACTGAGGAGAGTGCCTGTCAGTTCCCGGGCCACGATTGGCCAGGTCGGAAATGTGGAACACGAAAATATTGTATTGGGAAAGGCCGGGCGTAAGCGCCATATGGGATGGAGGCCGACTGTGCGGGGCAGTGCGATGAACCCGGTGGATCACCCCCATGGCGGCGGTGAGGGAAAGGCTCCGGTTGGACACAAACATCCGATGACACCTTGGGGAAAGCCTGCCCTGGGGAAGAAGACACGAAAGAAGCGCAAGCCGTCAGACCGAATGATAGTCCGAGGACGAAAAGCAGGGAGGTAGCAAATGAGTCGGTCGACTAAAAAAGGCCCATACGTAGATGTCAAACTGATGAAAAAAGTAGAGGCCATGAATACGAAGAAGGAAAAGCGAGTGATTAAGACTTGGGCTCGCGCAAGTACTGTCGTTCCGGACATGGTTGGTCACACGATTGCCATCCATGACGGTAGACGGCACGTGCCAATTTACATTAGTGAAGAGATGGTGGGACACAAGCTCGGCGAATTTGCGCCAACTCGAACCTTTAAAGGTCACGGGAATAAAACTGAGCGGTCCACGGCTCTGAAATAAGGAGATGGCATCTATATGGCAGACTTAGCGGAGGCTCGTGCCCATGTGCGCCATGTTCGCATTGCGCCCCGTAAGGTGCGCATCGTTGTGGACTTGATACGGGGTAAAGATATACGGGATGCCCGGGCTATTTTGCGACATACCCCCAAGCGGGCATCGGTTGTGGTGGCGAAGCTGCTCGACAGTGCCGTGGCCAATGCGGAACACAACCACGACATGGATCCCAAAGGGCTATATGTCCACGCGGTGTGGGTGGATGGAGGGCCGATTCTAAAGAGAATTCATCCCAGAAGCCGAGGTCAGGCATTTTCGATCTACAAGCGGACAAGTCACATTTCCGTCGTGCTGCGGCCCAGAGAGAATATCTAGGAGGGAATTATGGGGCAAAAAATTCATCCAAAGGGTCTGCGACTCGGAATTGTCAAGGACTGGGACTCAAAATGGTATGGCGGACGTCGGGATACCCCTCAGCTTTTGGGAGAGGATTTGGCCATTCGGCGGTTCATTAAGAAACGGCATCACTCGGCAGGAATTGCCCGTATCGAAATTGAGCGCGGGTCCGCAAAGAGGCTCAAGATTACTGTACACACCGGGAAACCGGGGATGGTTATCGGCAAGGGCGGTGTCGGCGTCGAAGCATTACGAAAGGATCTCGAGAAGTTGACTACCAAGAACGTCAATCTCAATATTCTCGAGGTTAAGGCCCCCGATGCTGATTCGCAGTTGGTCGCTGAGAACGTGGCAAGCCAGTTGGAACGTCGAATCGCGTTTAAGCGTGCCATGAAACAGGCTATCACCCGAACCATGCGGGCCAGTGGCGTTAAAGGAATTAAGATCATGGTTAGTGGGCGCCTTGGCGGAGCCGAAATCGCACGCCGAGAATGGTCGTGGGATGGATCAATTCCGCTTCACACTCTGCGGGCTGACATCGACTATGGGTTCGCTGAAGCCCGGACGACATACGGAATTATTGGTGTGAAAGTCTGGATATTTAAAGGGCAGGTTTTGCCCGCAGCGAAGAAACCGGTTCGCGTGGCTCAAGAGGGAGGTCGGTAAATTTGTTGCAACCGAAGCGTACCAAGTACCGCAAAATGCATCGGGGGCGGATGAAAGGAACGGCACACCGGGGCAATCGGGTAGTATTCGGCGAGTTTGGACTTCAGGCTTTAGAACCGGCATGGATTACCGATCGGCAAATTGAAGCGGCTCGTGTGGCCCTAACTCGTTATATCCGGCGTGGAGGCCAAGTCTGGATTACTATCTTCCCCGACAAGCCCGTGACCAAGAAACCAGCCGAGACGCGGCAAGGTAGCGGGAAAGGCAACGTCGAATTTTGGGTGGCGGTTGTCAAACCGCAGCGGATCATGTTCGAGCTGGCGGGTGTGCCAGAAGCTGTGGCTCGTGAAGCGATGCGGCTAGCGGCTCATAAGTTGCCAATCAGAACGCGGTTTGTGACGCGCGAACAGTCGGAGGGGAGTGCGCATGAAGCCTAAAGAGATACGGGATCTTGACCATGAAGAACTTGAAGCTAAATTGCGGGCGCTTAAAGAAGAGCTTTTCCGACTGAGATTTCAGCTTGCTACCGCCCAATTAGAGAACCCCATGCGTGTTCGGCAAGTGCGCAAGGATATAGCCAGGGTGCACACAATCATCCGTGAGCGAGAGCTCCAGCAAAACGCGAAGTAGGGAGGGCAGAGCGAGATGGAACAGGTAGCAGGCAAACGAAAAGTTCGGGAAGGCACCGTTGTCAGTGACAAGATGAATAAAACCGTTGTGGTAGCCGTGGAATCGTTGGTGCGTCACCCTATATACGGACGCACTATGCGAAGGACCAAGCGTTTCAAGGCACACGATGAAGAGAACGAATGCCGGACGGGCGATGTGGTGCGTATTGAAGAAACCAGACCATTATCCAAAGAAAAGCGATGGCGTGTAATTGACATCATCCGGCGAAGTGAGCGCTAGCCATGGTTAAGTGAGTCTCGGGACGAAGGCTCACATAAGAGCAATTGTTGGGAAAGGAGGGAAGGCTTATGATTCAACCACAAACACGGCTCGCGGTGGCAGATAATACAGGAGCTAAGGAAATTATGTGTATCCGGGTTCTGGGTGGCTCCTTCAGACGTTACGGGAATATTGGAGACATCATTGTAGCATCCGTCAAACAGGCAACGCCCGGGGGCGTGGTCAAGAAGGGTGATGTGGTAAAAGCCGTCATCGTACGAACAAAAACCGGACGCAGGCGAGTTGACGGTTCTTATATCAAGTTTGATGAAAACGCTGCGGTAATTCTTCGGGGCGATGAAAAGGAGCCACGTGGAACGCGAATTTTTGGCCCGGTGGCGCGTGAGTTGCGTGAACACGAATTTATGAAAATCATTTCGCTTGCACCTGAGGTGTTATAACTTTAGAGGCGGCCGGAAGGATAAGTCGCAAGAAGTCGGGAAGGAGGGATTTGGGTGCACGTCAAAAAAGGCGATTTGGTCAAGGTTCTTGCTGGCAAGGACAAAGGCAAGCAAGGCAAGATCATTCGATCGCTGCCTAAGGAAAGTCGGGTCGTGGTCGAAAAGGTCAATTTGATCAAAAAACACCAAAAACCCACGCAAAAATATCCGCAGGGCGGGATTGTCGCGATGGAAGCGCCCTTGCATGTTTCCAATGTCATGGTGATTTGTTCGGCTTGCAAAAAGCCCACGAGAACCGGGCATAAGTTTTTGGAGAACGGCAAGAAAGTGCGTCAATGCAAGCACTGCGGGGCGGCAATCGATTGAGTCCAAGAGAGGGAACAGGGGGTTAATGATGGCTGTGGTGTCGGAACTGAGGTCCAGGTACGACAAGGAAGTGGCGCCGAAACTTCGGGAGCGGTTCAAATACAAGAATGCGATGATTGTACCCAAAGTGGTTAAAGTGGTTATCAATATGGGCGTGGGGGATTCCATCAGTAACCCAAAATTGCTGGAAGCGGCAGTCAGTGAGTTAGCCATAATAACCGGACAGCATCCTCTGGTGACCCGGGCCAAAAAGTCTATTGCGTCGTTCAAGGTTCGCGAAGGGATGCCCATTGGGGTCAAAGTAACACTTAGGGGACAGCGGATGTATGATTTTGTCGAAAAGCTGTTTTTTATGGCACTGCCCCGGGTCCGTGATTTTCGTGGGGTCTCCACCAAGGGTTTTGACGGCCGCGGAAATTATACGTTAGGGATTCGCGAGCAAATTATTTTCCCTGAAATTGAGTATGACAAAGTGGAAAAAGTGAGGGGTATGGACGTCACGCTTGTCACAAGTGCCGAAACCGATGAAGAGGCCAAAGAATTGCTAACTTTGTTGGGTATGCCGTTTACGGCCCAACGCTAGGAGGAATTATATGGCAAAGAAGTCACTGATTGCGAAAGCCAAAAGAAAACCGAAGTACAAAGTTCGACAGTACCATCGTTGTCAGATTTGTGGGCGTCCCCATGGATATATTCGGGATTTTGGGCTATGCCGCCTGTGTTTTCGGCAGTTAGCGCACCAAGGTGAAATCCCCGGTGTCCGCAAAGCCAGCTGGTAAGGGAGAGGAGGATCCGAGTGACTGATCCCATTGCAGATATGTTGACCCGCATTCGGAACGCAAATGTGGTATACCGAGATCATGTGGATGTTCCGGACTCGAAAATCAAACGCGCTTTGGCGCACATTTTGAAACAAGAAGGATTCATACGTGACTATGAGTTTGTGGAGAATGGGAAACACGGGATAATTCGGCTTCAATTAAAGTATGGAGCAAATCGACAACGGATTATATCCGGTTTGAAGAGAATTAGCCGCCCGGGTTTGAGGGTGTACGCCGGCTATGATGAGTTGCCTCGCGTTCTTGGAGGATTAGGGATTGCGGTGTTGTCCACCTCACGTGGCGTTATGACCGAAAAGCAGGCCCGGGAAATCCATGTCGGCGGAGAAGTGCTGTGCTACGTGTGGTAGGGAAGATAACAAGGAGGAGTATCCCAACATGTCACGGATAGGTAAAAGAGCGATACCCATTCCTGGGAGCGTAAATGTGAATATTGATGGACATTTAGTGCGCGTGGCCGGGCCCAAAGGCGAGCTCCAGCGAACCTTGAGACCTGAAGTCACACTATTGATGGAGGACAACGAAATTCAGGTGCGACCTGTGGATGAAAGTCCTAAGGCCCGGGCGCAATGGGGTTTGTCCCGAACTTTGATCGCCAATATGATTGAAGGAGTTTCCGCTGGATTTCAACGTTACTTGGAGATGTCAGGAGTCGGATACCGGGCGTCAAAACAAGGGCAGAACTTGGTATTGGCGGTAGGATTTTCGCATCCTGTGACCATCCAACCTCCTTCGGGGATTGATTTTGAGGTTCCTAATCCTACTAACATTATTGTCAAGGGATATGATAAGGAGGCCGTAGGCGCTGTAGCAGCGCGCATTCGAAGTGTGCGCCCTCCCGAACCCTACAAAGGAAAGGGTATTCGCTACCAGGGTGAACACATTTTGCGAAAGGTTGGCAAGACTGGAAAGAAATGAGGGATAGGACGTGTATACTCGCTTTGACAGGAACGCGGCTCGTAAACGCCGGCATCTACGACTTAGGTACAAAATTAAAGGAACGCCGGACAGGCCGCGCCTTAATGTCTATCGATCCAACTTGAATATTTATGCCCAAGTGATCGATGATACCAAGGGACATACAATTGCTGCGGCTTCGACTTTGGAAAAGGTTTTTGAGAATATGCAGGGGCGGCTCACCGTGGCAAAATCTCGGGAAGTCGGACGATTAGTCGCAGAACGAGCTATTGCGCATGGAGTCAAAAAAGTCGTCTTTGATCGAGGCGGATATCGTTACCATGGGCGCATCAAGGCCTTGGCAGACGCGGCTCGTGAAACCGGACTTGAATTTTAGGAGATAGGGGGTAAGTCATGGCGAGGCCAGCATCGCAAAATCAAGATTCACGGGGCACGAGTGAGTTTAAGGAAAAGGTTGTCGCAATTAACCGTGTTGCCAAAGTGGTCAAAGGTGGACGGCGGTTTAGCTTTAGCGCCTTGGTTGTTGTCGGTGACGAAAATGGGCGTGTAGGTGTAGGATTAGGAAAGGCTGCGGAAATTCCGGATGCGATCCGCAAGGGCGTAGAAGATGCCAAAAAGTCCATGATTACGGTTCCCAGACTGGGAAGCACCATACCCCACCAGGTTACCGGAGTGTTTGGTGCGGGGCGCGTGTTATTGAAGCCTGCGGGTCCCGGTACGGGCGTGATTGCCGGAGGAGCGGTGAGGGCGATTCTGGAAGTTGCCGGAGTGAGGGATGTGTTAACAAAATCTCTGGGCACGGCCAATCCCAATAATGTAGTAGCGGCGACCATGGAAGGGCTGAAGCAACTGAAGAAGGCCGAATATGTGGCGAAACTTCGTGGACGTTCCGTGCGGGAAATATTGTGGGGGGCACACCATGTCTAAACTGCGGATTACGTTAGTAAAAAGCGCAATTGGATACGCCCAGGATCAAAAAGATACGGCGAGTCGGTTGGGTCTACGCAAAATGTGGCGTACAGTGGAATTTGAAGATAATCCGTCCATTCGAGGCATGATTCACAAGATTCGCCATCTTGTCCGCGTGGAAGAAATTCCTGAGGGGAAGGAGGACCATCAATGAGGCTGCATGAAATCAAATCCAAGCCAGGGAGTCGGTCCAAGAAAACCCGGAGGGGACGAGGATTAGGATCCGGACTGGGGAAGACGGCCGGTCGGGGACATAAAGGACAAAAAGCCAGGTCAGGGGGGAGCATTCGTCCCGGATTTGAAGGAGGGCAGATGCCTTTACAACGGCGATTGCCCAAACGGGGATTTGTCAATCCCTTTCGGGTGGAGTATGAGGTTGTCAATGTCGGTGATCTCAATCGGTTCGAAGCCAACACGGTGGTTACTATAGAACTTTTGAAGGAGCGTCGGTTGGTGCGCCGCAACAAGCCCGTGAAGGTTTTGGGGGAAGGAGCATTGGACCGCCCTTTGATAGTGCAGGTGAGTGCCTTTTCTAAATCGGCAAAAGAAAAGATTGAGGCGGTTTCTGGACGAGCCGAGGTGATTTGACGTGGCACAAAATATGTTGAATGCGTTCCGGTCATCAGACTTAAACAAGCGCATACTGTTTACTTTCTTGATGCTGGTCGTATTTCGTGTGGGCGCTCATGTTCCCATTCCGGGCGTCCACGCATCTGTGATTCAAAGTCTGTTCACGCATGGCGCAACAATTTTTGCGCTACTGAACTTGTTCTCCGGTGGTGCCACGGCAACCCTATCGATTTTTGCGCTGAGCATCATTCCTTACATCAACGCGAGCATTATTATGCAGTTGATGACTGTCGTAATTCCCACTGTGGAAGAATGGTCGAAAGAGGGAGAAGAAGGCCAAAAAAAGATGACTAAGGTGACCAGATGGTTGTCGCTTGGCCTAGGATCTCTGCAATCTTTAGGAATTGCCTATTATCTGTTCAATTACTCGTCTAACGGTGTCTTCGCTTACGTTCACCACAATGTGGCCAGCTTGCTTTTAACTGCGTTACTATTGTTGACGGGTTCCACTATCTTAATGTGGGTGGGGGAAGAAATAACCGACAAAGGCATAGGAAATGGTATATCATTGTTGGTGTTTTTTGGTATAATCTCTAGGTTGCCGTTCGGGGTCGAACAACTCTTTAAGTATATTCAAGCCGGAATTATCAGTTGGCCTAAGATTATCATATTTCTCATAATCGCAGTTTTGATCATTGCCGCGGTAGTCTTTGTCAACGAGGGGCAGCGGAAAATTCCGGTTCAGTATCCTAAGCGAGTCGTCGGTCGCCGTATGTATCAGGGACAGTCTACCCATTTGCCTATTCGAGTCAACCAAGCCGGCGTTATCCCGGTTATCTTTGCCATCTCGTTGCTCATCCTTCCTTATACCATTGGGCAGTTTTTCAAAGGAGGCTGGGTAACCGCATTGCAACATTACTTTGGATTTACCTCGCCCCTTTATATCGCGGCGGAATTTTTACTCGTGGTTCTGTTTACGTTTTTTTACACGCAAGTGGTCTTTAAGGTAGATGACGTGGCGGACAACTTGAAGAAAGGCGGGGGATATATTCCGGGTATAAGACCGGGGCGTCCCACTGCGGAATACCTGGGCCGTGTCAGTAGCCGTCTTACCCTTGTCGGAGCGTTATTCTTGGGTGTGGTAGCCATCCTTCCCAGTTTCGTGACTATGGGAATGGGCGTTAACGGCCTATACTTTGGTGGGACTTCGCTACTCATTATTGTGGGTGTCGCACTGGATACATTAAAACAGATGCAGGCTCAGATGCTGATGAAGCAATATCAAGGATTCATGAAGTGAGGGGCCCGTTAATGAACCTAACGTTATTGGGTGCGCCCGGAGCAGGAAAAGGTACTCAGGCAAATGTTCTTGCAATACACTATAAGATTCCTCACATTTCTACAGGAGATATTTTCCGCCGCCATTTGAGGGAAGAAACGCCCTTAGGACAAAAAGCTCAGGAGTACATGGTTCAAGGAAAATTGGTTCCGGACGATATTACGGAAGCGATGGTAGACGACAGAATTGCTCTTTCTGATGCCGCTTTGGGTTTCGTGTTGGACGGATTTCCCAGAAACCTAAATCAGGGAAAAGCTCTCGACGGGATGTTGGCTGCCCGAGGACTCTTTCTTGATGGAGTCATCCACATTGCTGCACCCTACGATTTGCTTGTGGAACGCTTGGTCGGTCGGCGTATATGTCCCGCATGCGGGGCTACATATCACATCCGATTTGACCCTCCCCAGGCGGCGGGCATTTGCAATGTCTGTGGAACGAACTTGGTGCAGCGACCGGATGATCGGCTCGAGACGGTTGAAACGCGCTTGTCAGTGTATCGTGAAGAGACGGCCCCGTTGATCGCCTTCTATCAAGTCCGGGGCATTCTTTTGGAGATTGACGGAACACGGTCCGTTGAGGACGTTTCCCAGTCTATCATTCAGCAGTTGGGGGCCCGGCATGGTTGAACTAAAGAGCGCACGTGACAAAGAGAAAATGAAGAAGGCCGGTCTCATCGTGGCGGAAGTGCTGCAAGTTCTTAAAAAGTCCGTAAAACCACGTATGACGACCAAAGATCTGGATCACATTGCTGATTCCGAAATACGATCCCGCGGTGCCGTCCCCGTTTTCAAAGGGTACCACGGATATCCGGCAAGTGTATGCGTCTCTGTTAACCATGAAGTTGTCCATGGGATACCCGGTACCCGCCGGTTGAAAGAATACGATTTGGTGAGTCTGGATTTGGGTGCTGTCATAGATTCTTTCGTGGGTGACGCCGCATTGTCCGTCTTTGTCGGAGAGGCTCCGGATGAGGCAGCGGCCTCATTACTCAAGGTCACTGAAGACTCCCTGTACCGAGGAATTGAAGTGGCACGGCCCGGAGGTCATTTAGGCGATATCTCCTATGCGGTACAACAATACGTGGAAAGTCACGGATTTTCGGTGGTGCGCGATTATGTAGGGCATGGAATCGGTCATGAGATGCATGAGGATCCTCAAGTGCCCAACTACGGATTTCCGGGGCGCGGCATATTACTAAGGCCGGGTTTAGCGTTGGCCATCGAACCGATGGTTAATCAAGGGGATTATGAAGTGGACGTACTGGATGACGGATGGACGGTAGTGACACGGGACGGGTCCTTGTCAGCTCATTTCGAGCACACCATATTTATCACCGAAGCGGGGCCGGAAATATTGACTCGAATTGATTGACAAATTCCGTTATAATTGATCGGATGTATGACACAGGTTTGTTTCCCTAAGAACAGGGAAACATAGGGCGACGACCCAGGAATTTTAAGGAAGGGAGGGAAAGCTGTGGCAAAAGAAGACGCGATTGAGGTTGAAGGTACGGTAATTGAGCCTTTACCGAATGCGATGTTTCGGGTAGAGTTGGCAAACGGTCACAGAGTTTTGGCGCACATCTCGGGAAAAATTCGTATGCATTTTATTAAAATCTTACCGGGAGACAAGGTCACGGTTCAATTATCGCCCTATGACCTGACTCGCGGACGGATTACTTACCGATATAAGTGATGGGCGTCGGGAAAGGAGGACAGGCCATGAAGGTAAGAGCGTCGGTAAAGCCCATTTGCGAGAAGTGTAAAGTGATTAAACGTCATGGACGAGTTCTGGTGATTTGCGAGAATCCTAAGCACAAGCAAGCCCAGGGGTAGAAATCACTGAGAGAAGAGAGGAGTTACAAGCGTGGCGCGTATTGCAGGAATTGATTTACCCCGCGACAAGAGAATAGAGGCGGCTTTGCCATACATTTATGGGATAGGCCTGTCCGCCTCGCACAAGATTTTGGCTAAGACACAAGTTGATCCGGATACCCGAGTGCGAGAACTGACCGAAGACGAAGTGGCACGCATTCGCGAGGTGGTGGATCACGAGTATCGTGTTGAAGGAGATCTTCGGCGAGAAGTTCAGATGAACATTAAGCGGTTGATCGATATCGGGACATATCGCGGATTGCGTCATCGGCGAGGATTGCCGGTGCGAGGCCAAAGAACTAAGACCAATGCCCGTACCCGCAAGGGGCCGCGCCGAACCGTGGGTGCCAAACGCAAGAAATAATAGCCATATTCTAGGAGGGACCGCAAGCACAGATGCCAAGTAGTAGTAGTCGTCGTAGGACAAGAACGCGCCGCCGTGACAAGCGGCATGTAGATCGAGGGACCGCGCATATTCGTTCGACTTTTAACAACACGATCGTTACGATTACAGATACACAAGGAAATGCACTATCATGGGCTTCATCTGGTCAGTCCGGATTTAAAGGGTCACGAAAGAGTACGCCGTTTGCAGCGCAAATGGCTGCCGAAACAGCCGCCAAATCCGCCATGGAGTATGGGCTTAAAGAAGTTGAAGTACTGGTTAAAGGCCCTGGTTCCGGTCGGGAAGCTGCAATTCGCGCACTTCAGGCGGCAGGGTTGGAAGTGAGTATGATCAAAGATGTCACACCTATTCCTCATAATGGGTGTCGTCCACCAAAAAGACGAAGAGTATAAGACAGAAAGGAAGGAGGCGGCCGGATGGCACGCTATACAGGACCTGTATGTCGATTATGTCGGCGTGAAGGGGTTAAACTATATCTTAAAGGGGACAAGTGCTTTACGGACAAGTGTCCGTTGACGCGTCGTGCTTATCCTCCGGGGCAGCATGGCCAGGGACGCCGTAAACTTTCAGAATACGGGGTGCAACTGCGAGAAAAACAAAAAGCTCGTAGGACCTACGGTATCATGGAAGGTCAGTTCTCACGGTATTTCGGAAAGGCTTCGGCGAAAAAGGGTGTCACTGGTGAGCTTTTGCTTCAACTTTTAGAGCGTCGCTTGGACAATGTGGTGTACCGTATGGGGTTTGCGTCTTCTCGTGCGGAGGCACGCCAACTGGTGCGCCACAACCACTTTGCGGTCAATGGCCGTCGAGTGAATATACCGTCATTTTCGGTAAAACCCGGTGATGTCGTCGAAGTGCGTGAAGCGAGCCGTCAAAAGCCGCGGTTTAAAGTTATGTTGGAAGCTCCGCTTCGGACCCTTCCGGCGTGGCTGGATGTTCAAAGGGACCAATGGCGGGGCACTGTGGTCAGAATGCCTACTCGTGATGAAATTGACACGCCCGTTCAGGAACAGCTCATTATTGAGTACTATTCTCGTTAATCTTTAAGTCTGTGAAAGGAGGGAGCCTGCTTTCCAAGCGGGCGCGGATAACATGACCGAGGTTGAAAAACCGGAAATTCGGCGGGTTGACGATGGAACCGATCCTAAATATGGTGCATTTACCGTTGAACCCTTAAACCGGGGATATGGTATTACTTTGGGGAACTCGTTGCGACGAATTTTGTTGTCGTCGTTACCAGGCACGGCCGTAACCTCCGTCCGTATTGATGGAGTATTACACGAGTTTTCTGTTATTCCCGGCGTGGTAGAAGACACGGCGGACATTATCCTGAACCTCAAACGTCTGGCCTTGCGGTTGTGGTCAGACGATCCTCATATCTTGCGCGTTGAGAAAGACGGTCCGGGAGAAGTGGTAGCAGGAGACGTCATTGCGGATGCTGACGTTGATATTCTTGAGCCGGAACAACACATTGCGTATCTCGACGAGGGGCATTCATTACGAATGGAACTGAACATCGAGCGGGGCAGAGGGTATGTTTCGGCAGAAAAGAACAAGCGAAGCGACCAGGCCATCGGGGTCATACCCGTGGACTCCATCTTCAGTCCGGTTACCAAGGTGAATTGGCGAGTAGAAGACACTCGTGTCGGCCATATTACCGATTATGACCGCTTAACGATTGAAGTATGGACTGACGGATCCTTAAGTCCAGAAGAGGCCATATCCCGCGGCGCTAAAATTCTTTCGGATCACCTCCGGTTATTTATCGAGCTCACAGATTCTGTATCAGGCGTAGAGATCGGTGTACAGCGCGATGAGGATTCACGAGATCGTTTATTGGAAATGCCTATTGAAGAACTGGATTTGTCGGTTCGGTCCTTTAATTGTCTAAAACGTGCCGGAATTAACACTGTTGGGGAATTAACCAATAAGTCTGATGAAGACATGATGAAGGTTCGTAACTTGGGCAAAAAATCGTTGGAAGAAGTTAAGGAGAAGTTGGTGGCGCTGGGTTTGGGTTTGCGCCCCTCAGAAGAGTAACTCACGGGATTGGAGGCAAGTTTTTATGCCAGGAATGCATCGGAAATTGGGGCGCATCGGCGGACACCGCAGGGCCATGCTACGTAATCTGGTGACGTCAACATTGCGCGAGGAACGAATTGAAACGACTGTGACGCGAGCCAAAGAAGTAAACCGCGTTGTTGAGCATATGATTACTTTGGCAAAACGGGGCGATTTGGCTGCACGTCGCCAAGCGTTGGGATACGTATGGGACGAGGACGTCGTAACGAAACTATTTACCAACCTTGGACCGCGTTATGAAAATCGTACCGGCGGTTACACCCGGATTATGCGTACCGGATTTCGCCGGGGGGACGCTGCACCGATGGCGATATTGGAACTGGTCTGAGGCTTTTATGGATATCATATTTGACCACGTGGTGGTTCAGTATGATACGGCATCCGCCTCTGCACTCGGCCCCGTGAGTTGCGTTATTCACGGGGGTGAGTGTGTTTTAATCTCGGGACCAAATGGCGGAGGGAAGACGACTTTTGCGAGGGTTCTGGCCGGGGTTCTTTTACCCATCTCAGGAAGCTTGCATTTGTCGGACGGGAGGCAGCGTCAGGATTGGCCGGCAAATATGGTGGGATGGCTTCAGCAGGAAGCCGAACACCAGATTGTGGGGACCAGTGTTGTAGAGGATGTCATGCTCAGTTCTGTCTGGCATGCCAAGTCGCGCAGGGAAGTTGTGCAACGCACCCACAGGGCCATTGTAAGAACACGGATGAGGGGAATGGAACGCCGTTATTGGGACACTCTGTCCGGTGGGGAACTCCATTTGTCGGCCGTAGCGGCTATTCTTGCACAACAAGCACAAATTCTGGTGTTGGACGAACCGGAGACGATGTTGGATGCTTCGGCTCAACGACTTATCGCAGAGATATTGGCGGAACAAAAACGCGAAAGAACAACCCTGATTATTGTCAGCCATGATCCCCGTTGGATTAATTTCGCCGACCGTTATCTATGGATTGCGAAGGGATTGGCCCGGGAAATATCTCAGCATGAAATGCAAGAATCGATGAGTGACGATTGGACGCGTTTTTGCCGAGGGGTGGTGGAGTTGATTGGTGCAGAAAAATGGATTGAGGACAGCGAACGGTGTACTCCGGGCAAACTGGCAGGATATCTATGGCCATAATAGTGGAAAATGTTATATTGCCCTTTTCGGAATTACAGATTCCTTCGTGGCAAGCTCCCGAACGAGGATTGTATGGAGTGGTAGGTCCCAATGGCTCTGGTAAGAGTCAATTTTTTTCGTTGTTGTACCGAGGATTAAAGGTGCACCAGGGCACTGTGATCCTCCAGGAGCGTGTGGGTTGCGTGATGCAGCATCCTGAACACCAATTAACGGAATCTAGCGTGGCGAACGAGATTCTTTGGGCATTCAAAGGAAAAAAACGCAGTGACGCCAAGTTCCGGCAAAGAGTGGACCGAGTTGTATGGCGGTGGCAGTTGGATTCCATGTGGAACCAATCACCGTGGACCCTGAGTACCGGACAGAAACGCCGAGTGGTGTTGGCTGTCTACGACCTCCTTAACCCGGATGTGCTCTTGGTAGACGAACCCACAGAAGGGCTTGATAAATTTTGGAAAGAGGAACTGAAAAAGTGGCTGATTGCCAAAAAATCATCGCGTCTAGTTTTGATCATTAGCCATGATTGGCCATGGATGTTGTCTTTTGTTGATAACGGATTTTGGTGTGAGAAGATACTGGATGGCACCGCCAAGGATTTAGGCAGTTTATGGTATCATCATACCCTGTCTGCCAAGAGTCCATTGGAAGAACTTTGGCGTGAACTTATCAAACGAAATGCACCGGTATCTTTTCGTGGGTGGATTGGTTCCGAACGTGCTTTGCAACAGGTGGTGGAATTGTGGACTCAGGTTCGGACCAAATAAATCCCTTAGTCATGCTTCAGATTCTTTTCTTAGGCCTAATAATCCTCTTTGCCACCAACAAAGTCTGGCTTTTTGGAGTGGAATTCATCATACTTCTCGGAATTCAGTATTATAAGCACATTCGAATGACCGGAACGGAGTCTTTTGGACTCGTATTGGGCCCGGGTCTTTGGGCCTTGTTAACCGTTGTCAATCACAGCCATGGCGCCTGGACCCATGCTTTATGGAACGGTCTGCACTTTGGTGGCGCGTTGTGGTTTAGTATCCTCATCGTGCATCTTTCGTCGCCTCGGGACATGATTCATCAAGTGGAGAAAATACTGAAAAAATGGAGGGTTCCCGGGGCCATTGTCGGACAAATGTCCATGATGGCGTTGTTGGTAATGCGTTATATTCCTGAATTGCGAATGACTGCCAAAAGAGTCAATACCGATGTGCGAATAAGGCGTCAGTTGGCCGGGAATCGAAGATCATGGAGAGATCAGCTGCGGTTTTTGACCCCTCTGGTTATGATCAGTATATTGCGCAGTGACCCCATTGCGGAATCGATCTGGGCAAGAGGGTGGCGTCCCCACAACATACCCGTTGTATCGGAATGGAACAGAAGAGACACTTGGATTACGATCGGATTGTGGGCAGTATTTCTACTAACTTGGAAAGTGTTGATCTAAGATGTACTTGCGTCTGGTGATCGCGTATGACGGCACAGATTTTTCGGGATTTCAGAAACAACCCGGGAAGCGTACGGTGCAAGGTGAATTGGAATGTCTCTTAAATCAATTGCTCGGTCCGGGCAAAGTTGTCGGTGCCAGTCGAACCGATGCCGGCGTTCATGCTTTGGGTCAGGTTGTTGTTTGGACCGGATCCGTTCCCATACCCGAGCAGAGAGTGGCTATGGTGCTTAATCGCCGACTCCCGTCCGATGTGGTCGTACATGAGGTAAGATGGGTTCCGACCACATTTCGACCCATCCGAGATGCGCAAGCAAAATATTACAGTTACTGCTTGTGGATAGCGAACGCTCGGCCATGGCCCGGCCGGGGCAGGTATGTTACGGTCGCGGAGGAACGATTGTCGTGGGCGATATTAACCGAGGCAGCAGGGATTATACGGGGACGGCATGACTTTATGGCTTTCCGATCGGAAGGTTCTTCGGCGAAAACCACGACCCGGCATGTGTTTCAAAGCCGCTGGGTTATGGAGGAGAAAGGAAGAATTTGGCGTTACGATATTGGTGCAGACGGATTTTTGTATCATATGGTGCGACGTTTGGTGGGAACCATGATTTTGTGCGCCAAAACGCGTGATCTGTCTTTATTGTACGAAGGTTTTAACAATCCACAAGGCGAAAAAATGGGATTTGTTGCTCCTGCTAAAGGACTCACTTTGAAACGGATTGATTATGACGAAAAGTGTTGGGAATGAGGAGGTTTATGGTGTTTAGGCAGATAATTTTAGGGTTGGGAAACAATTGGCTAGTGGAACACACCATGCAGCGATATGGCATGCAGCTTGGAGCCAAGAGATTCGTTGCGGGAGCGACGTTGGATGAAGCAATTCGGGTGGTGCGTGATCTTAACGACAAGGGAATAGGCGCTACGTTGGATCACTTGGGAGAATCAGTAACCCAGTTGACTGAGGCAAATCAGGCGAGAGACAGCTACTTGCACATGCTGGATGTCATCCACCGGGAGGGTATCCATTCTCATGTCTCGTTGAAATTGACTATGATGGGCCTGGCTTTGTCCAAAGATGTCGCACGGGATAATTTGAAACAGATCGTAGACAAAGCGCGGGAGTATGGGAATTTTGTACGAATTGACATGGAAGACTCGCCGGTTATATCCGATACCCTGAGCTTATTTCAAGAAGCCTGGGGCGGGTATCCGCAAAACGTCGGCATTGTTTTACAAGCCTATCTGTATCGCACGATGGAGGATCTGAAGACGATGTCTGAAACTTCCAAGAACATCCGGATTGTCAAGGGAGCCTATATGGAGCCTGCGACTATCGCCTTTCCCTCAAAACCGGATGTCGATGACAACTACGTACGTCTGGTTAAATATAGTCTGACCCACGGAAATTTTACGGCAGTCGCCACGCATGATCAGCTTATCATCGGCCAGATTTTGCGTTTCGTGAAAGAAAATCACATTTCTTCAGACACTTTCGAATTTCAAATGCTTTATGGGCTGAAACAATCGCTATTGGAAGAACTGGCGAAAGATGGGTACCAAACCCGCGTCTATATTCCTTGGGGACGAGACTGGTATGCATATTACTTGCGTCGCATTGCGGAACGTCCTGCTAATCTACTCTTTTTCGCGCGCAATCTCATCAAAAAATAGCCATTTTTAGACGTTATCGTCGCAAGAGCGGGCGCTCTTGACTTTCCAATTTGTTAGTACTAAGATTAATTGTCGTTTATAGTCAATGACATGAATTATCAGGAAGGTGAATTAGTTGGAGGATCGGGACTGGTATATCGAGAAACTGGACCGGATTTTTTCTCGAATCGGTCGCAGAATGCGCCAGAGGATGTCGCAAGAGACTCTGACTCTGGGTCAGTATTCTCTTCTAAAGCTCTTAAATGATTTAGGGGCCATGACAGTGGGTGACGTGGCAGATCAGCTCGGCTTGTCTCTTGCCAGTGCCAGTGCCATGATTGACCGATTAGTGAATCAGAAGCTGATCGACCGATTTCGTTCGGAATCCGACCGTCGGGTAGTATCTGTCCAATTATCGTCTTTGGGGCAGATGCAGATTGCAGCACTGCACAAGCAGAGGCGAGAGTTCCTCGCTCATCTTTTTTCACGAATGACAGAATCCGATTTAAAAACCTTGTTCACGCTCATTGAGCGGGTGGAAGAATCCACTGAGCGGGAAGAATGAACTGAGAAATGTCAGCCAAATTGGGCCACGGGTCGGATAGATTGCACAACCAAGGATATTGTTGCAAAGGACGCTGTTTTTTTCGGATTCTCCGCCTTTTTCACGGTTTTGTCTTTCTCATATTTGTCGTCATCGTTTGACCCTCATGACCTTCCTCGTTTTTGGCAAAGAGAGCTAATAAAGAGGAATCTAGGCTGGGGGGCAGATGAAGCGAAACAATGTAAAGGGAGACGATTTTTAATGGGGCTGTTGATTGCAGGTATCATCGAAGCCGTAATCGGTATGGGTTTAGGGTTGTATCTATTGATCGGTCAGCCGTCTCTCAACGCGATTTGGGGATGGGGACTGATTGGCCTCGGCATCGTCACAGGTGTGATATCCGTCTTTCTGAGAAAAAACGCCGTTGCACCGGCTGCCGAGCAAGCCGATTCCGACCCGAAGTTGAAGTCGTCCCAGAACGATCTTCCTTCTTCATCCCTTTACTCGTTACCCGAACGGGCTTCCGAGCCTCTTGGGATTCAAACCGTAAGCACAATACTGGGCGAGCGTATCGACTATCTTCAGATTCAAATCGCCCGCATGCGTTGGCGTTATAGGGCAACGGAAATTCACGCTCGTGCGGTGAACATCGCAGAGGTCGTGATGAAAAACCATGCGGATAATGAGTCCCAAACCTATGATGAAAGGCCTCGGCAGTTGCGCAGGCTCTTGGAACTATTTATCTTGTCGCAAGGTTATGAGGCATGGGCCAACGGGTTGGAACCGGCATTTCACGTGGATCGGTATCGTGCAATGCTAAGCAAAGAAGATATCCTAGAACGCGAGACAGATCTCTCTCGGGAAGCCGACGTGCTGTGGCAAGAAATCGATAAGAGTCGTGTCATGGCCCAAGTGCCCGACGACGATTTATATCGGCAGGGAGTTGATGTGCGAATTCGGCTTGAACGCTTAACCCAATCCCAAGAACGTCTCGAGGAGATTGAAATTTTACAAAAGGGATACGCGAGTTTATTCGACCATGGGGAGTATAACCATCAGAAGTCGGAAACAACAGAAGAAGGAAGGTGAACCAATGCCCAAATGGGTTTTTGCTTTGGTCGCAATACTGGGTGTGCTGACACTGGGCGGAATTGCGGGTTTTTACTCATGGAATCAAGCTCGTTATGTGGACTCTTCTTATGCGTTTGTGACAGCTCCCTATGTTTGGGTTTCCGCTTCCGGTTCCGGAATGGTGAATCAGGTGCTGGTACATACGGGAGAAGATGTCAAAGCAGGCACCGAAGTGGCCCGTATCACGACCTTTGCCGGGAAGACCCTGATTGTTGCTGCGCCCAAAAGCGGAACGGTGGGTTCTTTGGGTGTGGCTTCCGGGGCGAATGTCAGCTCGGGTACGGATTTGATGGCCATAATACAACTCAGACAGAGTCATATCATGGCTGAAATTCCCGAGACCCGCTCACGCAAAGTGGCAGTGGGGCAGGCGGTCAATGTCACATTAAGCGCGTTTCCGGGCACCACGTTCACCGGACGAGTAGCCCATATCGGTGCCGCGACATTGAGTACATTATCTCCGTTGCTGCAAGTGGGCAGTTTCGCTAAGGAACAGGAATGGGTACCGGTAACGATATCAGTCAATCCGACAGGACAACGATTGGTCGCCGGGGAAAACGCATCGGTGCGCATCCATTTTTAAAGAAACGAGTCACATAGCAGGAGGAAGGTAGCCGGGAATGGCTCAACAAGATTCATCAACCATTACCAAGAAGTGGGGCATAGCATTGGCCGTGCTCATTGCCGGGGGATTTATGGCGATTTTGGATACCTCTATCGTCAATATTGCCATACCGAAGCTGGAAAGCGTATTTTCTGTGAATACCGCGCAAGTGCAATGGGTTGTAACGATCTACATGCTGACTTTGGGGGTCGTTGTTCCCCTTGCAGGATATTTAGGCGAGCGTTTTGGATACCGTCGAATTTACGTGCTGTCATTAGCCGTTTTTACCGTCGGTTCGGCCTTGTCCGGCTTATCGTGGAGTCTCTCGGTTCTCACCATGTTTCGGGTATTGCAGGCTCTGGGCGGAGGGCTCATTATGCCCATTACCATGTCCATGGTTTATCGAATGGTTCCTAGGGAGCGGATTGGAACGGCCATGGGGTTCTGGGGGCTCGGTATTATTGTGGCCCCGGCTATTGGTCCGGCCTTGGGAGGCTGGTTGGTGCAATATGTGGACTGGCGTCTAATTTTTTACATCAACGTGCCGATAGGTATCGCCGGAGCATTTTTGGCACTGGGTTACGTGCCCAAATTCCCGAGGGGTATGACAGGGCCATTCGATTTCACAGGATTTGTTTTGTCGGCTCTCGGTCTTTTCGGACTGCTTTTGGCGTTGTCGGAAGGTCAAACCTGGGGATGGGGATCCGAAGCCATCGTCTTACTTTTGATCGCCTCTGTCCTTTTCTTGATTTTGTTTACATTATGGGAATTAACGGTAAAACACCCATTACTGAACCTCAGGGTGTTTGCCCATGGCTCTTTTGCAATGGCCAATCTGTTGGTCATTGTGATTACCGTGGCAATGTACTCGGGCGTTTTCTACGTTCCCCTCTTTTTGCAAACCGTGGCCGGTTATGGCGCTATGCAAACGGGACTGATGATGATGCCGGCGGCATTGGTCTCGGCGGTCATGATGCCATTGTCCGGCCGATTATATGACCGTATCGGCGCAAGATGGGTGGTTCTGGCAGGGTTACTGATTTTGACTTATACAACATTTTTGTTGCACAGGTTGTCCACAACGACTCCTACTTCAGATGTCGTGTTCTGGTTGATGTTACGGGGTCTGGGAATGGGTCTGGCCATGATGCCTGCTACTACGGCCGGCATGTCGGCTGTGCCTACTACCATGGTAGGCAGCGGATCGGCAATTAACAATATTATGCAACGCGTTGCCGGATCTTTGGGCCTGGCGTTCATGACAGCGGTCTTGCAATCACAGTCTACGCTTCATGCGACCACTTTGGCTTCATCCTATACCCCCGCCTCTCAGCCGACCATGCAGTTTATCCATCGCCTTTCAAGTTATTTTGGTCAGCAGGGTCTGTTGGGCCGACAAATTCTCAGCACCAATGAACTGTACCATTTGGTGCAACAACAAGCCTTTGTGATGGGGATAGACGACATTTTCGTTTTGGGTGCCGCCATTACTCTATTGGGAGCGGTTTTGTCCTTGTTCCTAAGAACATACCATCATCGAGCTCAAGGATAAAGGGAAGGCTGTCCCCTGTGAAAAATTCATCCCAATTCATCGTAAATCCCGTACCCGTTGGGATAAAAGGAGCGAACAATTGTGAAACAGAATCGAATTATTCTTATCAACATCCTGATTATTGTCGCCTTGATTTTGGTCGGCGGCATTATTGCCTACTATTGGACGCAAAGCTACGATTACGTGTCCACGCAAGATGCCTCAATTTCGGCTCCTAGTATTCCTGTAGCGGCAACGCAGAGCGGAACTCTGGAATCTTCAGGAATTCATATCGGGCAACGACTCACTAAGGGAGAGGTTATCGGACAGGTGTTGGTTCCGCCCTCGGCGTCATCTTCGTCCGGCACCGGGAAGACCAAATCCGCAGCAAAGGCCTCGGTGACCCCTTCCACCGTAAATATTGTAGCGCCGGCCAATGGCATGGTAGCGAATGTTGCGACGCAAAATGGACAAACGGTGGCTGCCGGAACACCGATTTTCACCATGGTTCAGTTATCCCAGGTGACTGTCGTCGCCAATATTCCGGAAAGCAAGATTCGCAATGTATCGGCAGGTCAAAGTGCTACCATCTATGTGGATGCGCATCCGGGTGTCGCTTTTTCGGGGACAGTTGAGGCGATTTCGCCGACGACCCAATCATTCTTTTCCCTTATTCCCACCGCGGCCACCGCTGGGACGTATACTAAGGTAACGCAAAGGATTCCCGTAACTCTTTCTATAGACGCGGCAGGATATACTTTGTTGCCGGGAGAAAATGCCGAGGTGAAGATAACCGTACACTAAATTACGAGGACAATTTCTTGTGTATAATCAAGGAAAAAGGGGGCGCCGGGATGCGCATATTGCTGACGGGCGGCACCGGTTATCTGGGGCAGGCGGTCCAAAGAGCACTGATTTTTCAGGGCTGTGACTTGACAGTCTTGGCTCGGTATCGCCGGGGCTTAATGCCCGAATCTCACTTTGAGCCCGGAGATATCCGCCATGTAGAGCTGGATCCTTTGCTGGCAAGAACAGATGCCGTGGTGCATTTGGTGGGTATCATTGAAGAAAATCCGCAAACGGGCCAAACCTTCGACGTCATGCACTATGAGGTAACTCAAAGGTTGGTTGAGGCCATGGTCCGACATGGGGTGAAACGTCTCATCCATATGTCCGCTTTGGGAACGCGAGCGAGTGCACAAAGCCGTTATCACCGAAGTAAGTGGAAAGCCGAACAGTTTATTCATGGTATGGATGTCGAGTCGATAATTTTGCGTCCCTCTCTGTTGTTTGGGGGTGGGGCGCCGTTTTTTGTCATGATTAAAAATCAGTGTCGTTTGCCTGTTGTGCCCATTCCCGGGGACGGGAAAGCACTGTTCCAGCCGGTGGCTCGGAAAGATGTCGCAGAACTTATCGCAAAACTTGTTACGGTCGATCAGTACTGGGGACAAACCTGGGAAATTGGCGGACCTAAACGATTCTCATTAAACGGGTTGTACCGTCATGTAGCCACTACGATGGGGCGGCACTATCTGCCTTTGATTCATGTTCCCTTAGGACTGATGTTCTCCGCAGCCAGGTTTGGTGAAAATCTCCCCAAGTTCCCTGTTAGCGTAGACCAGTTGACAATGTTAAACGAACCGAACGTGACCGACGATACCCAATGGCATCAAGTTATCCCGGAGCCCTCACCTTTGGCTCGGGATTTTTAAAGGGAACGATGAGCCGTCACCCGAAATTGGGAAATGCTCTGAAAAATCCATTGGCCCTCGCTGGCTTGTAAATCCCTGAGAGCTGCTTGCCACTCAAGTTCGGTTAACATCCGACGAGAGAATAGGTCCGGTAATACCTGCTCAATCCTTTCACGCTCAAATTGGGAGGCTATGCCGTTGGGATCTTGTTGGGAAAACTGAGCCAGAGGATAAACTTCCACTGCGTCTACGACCAAGCCGGCTTGGTGGAGGTATGACGGAATTTTTCGACCTACGAAGCGATCACCACCACCCAGGGATTGCAGAGTTTGGAATGCGTGAATAACCTTCTGCCATGAATTGGGCACCGACGGAAATTCTATGGTGAAACCGTCGTCGATATCTTCAATGAAAACACGAGCATGGGGTTTTAGTACGCGGAAAATTTCGCGGGACAAAAGAAGGGGACTGGTTAGGTGCTGAAAGAGAAAGCGGGCGGTGATTGCGTCAAGCGATTGGTCGGCAAACGGAAGATGATAGGCATCGGCCGCTTCGAATTGCAAGGGGGATTGGGATCCATAGACTGACTCAGTCAAAAAGCGTGCATGGGCAAGCACCTCTTTGTCCTGATCGATACCTATGACATGTACTTTGAGAGCGTCGACCATTTCCAAGGCCATAATTCCATATCCGGTTCCGATATCGGCGACGGTGTCCCCCGGTTGAAGCGGCAGGGTAGCAATCCATTGGCGGCGAACCGGGGATGTATATATTGTTTGTTTCAGAAGCCACTGTTTGGAAAGCGGAACACGATTCAACAAATCCCAACACAGCATGTCTAATCGCTCTGAAAAGGAAAAATTCACGATCTACACCTCAACTTACTGGGATCTCGGTTTTATCAGTTGGTCGACCGTTCTTATTCTTAGCAAGAGACGGTATCTTGAAATTAAGAATAACGTCTACGGAAGCCGTCTTACAAGAATTAAGCGCTAAATGGCTTCACGACCTTGGTGCTCCAAGAGATGGTCGAGTTGGTAATGTCCATAATAGTCGAGCCACGAGTGAAAGCGTTGACCACAATAGGGACACGTGCGAAAGGCCCGATTAGGAAATAACTTTTTAGCTCGTTCCTCATCACTGGGAGCGACCAATGCGCCATTGACGGCAATAGTCAACAGTGCCAAGCCCCGTTGGTACAACATA
>JAKACM010000136.1 GCA_021821465.1 Bacillota bacterium | reverse complement strand
AACTTTCCCATCATGGCACTTTCCTCCCGCTGGCATTACCCAGATCGAGTTGAAAGGGTTAGTAGCCGCATACGAACTACTTCTCAGCCTCTTGGCACCCCTAGCACCCTTAGTACAATATAGAATTGCTTTTCTAACAATGTTATTATAATCGATTTGTCAACTCCCAGGCAGGGGATTGTTTGTAGAGTGTGGCAAAGAGATGCCGATTTTTTGGTAGGATTTTATAAAAGGTTACGTTTAGAAGAGAACGAGAACAATACTTTCGTTTGCTTTGATAGGGAACTTGAATGAACTGCCGAGGAGGGCCTTGTTCGAACCACATCCTGCCATTGCACTGATCGCTATCGAAGCCATTACCAATTTATTACGCATATATTTTGTTGTACCTTATTCACTGTAGTGTCAAGAATCACTTCGTGTTTAAAGTTTTAGTTTCGGGCTCATCTATGGTTACCGGCGCCGTGCTGACGGTATTCACCCAATCTAACATGGCAAATAGTGTCACCAGTTGTACACCAAGGGACACCGACTTATTGGGTATCGCCGGTGGGAGGAACGCAATCCTCGCGAGGAGCCCGATTCGCGGGGAAGGCCAAAGTTGTGCTCACATGCAAAACTGGGGAAAAGCTACGGGGAACCTAAGTGATGGTACCCGCACTCACGATACCCACAATCCCGAATCCTATAATGATGATTGCGGATAATCTGCCAATCCACAAGATCGCCGTTCTGTTGAGTTTGTCTCTGAACCATCCGGCAACACCGCTGAGAATCAACCACCAAAGAGCACTGCCGAGAAAAACACCAATAACCGTAAAGGATGCACTGACATAGTCATTTGATGAATTTGCCACGCCCAGAGCAGCAAATACGGCGACAAAAGATAGGATGGTCATCGGGTTGGTGATTGTGAGTAAGAACGTCGACAGATAGCTCCACCAAATCCCTCGTACCGTGTATTGTGTTTGTGCAGCCTGCGCAACAGGTCTTGTAAAAAATACCTTTATTCCTAGCAAAAGCAACAAAACCCCACCAATCAAATGAATCCACATGCGCTGGTCAATCAAGAAGTTCGAGACCAGATCGATTCCAAAACCCGCTACGCTGCCATACATTGCATCCGCGGTTGCGGCACCAAGGCCACTGGCGAGCCCGAACGTACGGCCTTGTGTCACCGTCCTTTGAATACAAAGCAGTCCAATTGGACCCACCGGGGCAGCAATGGATACGCCGATAATGAGTCCTCTCAAAAGAAAATCCATCAAACGGCCTCCGTTCTACCTGCGCGTCGGCACATATCACTCACGAGTCGTTCCCGGTCTCGTGTTCCTTTGCATCGCACTTTCAGCAAGTAATCATCCTTCCTCGGGAAAAATGGTGATACTCTTGCATTTCCTGCAACGTCACTATCTTTTGTAAAAAAGGATTCCGGTGTTCTGGTCGTTCCAAGGTCACCGCAAAAAAGGTCGTAAGTCCACAGCCGACTACTGCGTGGTCGATGAGAGTCGTAAACCCCTTTATTACCCCTTGCCTCTCCAAACGGATGGATCCGTTCCGCTACAGCTGAGCTCGATAGTCCCAGACAACTGGCAGGCTCTGTCCGGGTCATGCGTCCCTTCGTCATCAATTCAGATATTGCCTTAATATCACTTGAATATTATCAATCCAACCTACATTTAATTTTAAACATATTTATAATACTTTAATTATTAAATTTTAACAAGAAAAACACCAAAGTACAAACCGGCAGTGCTAGACACCACCTCATTGGTCTTACACCACTTCCTATTCAACAACTAGGCCGTTGTGCAAAGTACGCGTTTTTGTCAAAGCCGCGTCAAATGGACGTTAAAGAGGTGGCCACTGTTCGAGAAACGGCAACATATACTTACTTCCGAAGAACAGATATGGCTGTAACGGACGCTTTTTCGATGCAAAAGCTCGACAAACCATGTTAACTGCTATGATTGACGTTGCCTTAATGAAAGATGAGCCAGCAGATCTGGTTAATGTCGCGATAGAAAAACTTATCCAACAAAATTTTGAGAGGTCAGCGTTCAATGAATTGGAAACAGAACCGACCCTCGAAATATCATATTCGACACGGGGAATACGACGGTATCGGTTATTACCACGTGTCGGACCGGTACATTGCGTTATTTAGTCATTTTATTCCGTGTGGTTTCTGGGAATGGATCTACATCTTGGACATGCTCCTGAGCAACAAATCCGATATTTCAGCCGGATATTTTACACACGGACACCCAAGGTCAAAGTGTCGCCATTTTTCGCCTGTCGTATTTGCTGAGGGATGCACAGCGGCAAAGGCAACAACACTTGCACTGTGTTCTTGTCCGATAAACCGGTGCGGGTGATCCGTGATTATGTGAAACATGAGCGGGGCCAATACGGTTTGTCCCATGTCCCTCCCTGTTTCTGAAGAACCGGAGTCCCCAACTCTCACGGCTTTTCAACTCTTCGCCAAGTCCAGCGAAGCTGCGGGTATTCACGCACTTATTTGTCTCCACGATTTACGCCATGCCTTTGATTCGAATGCGCTGAGCAATGGATTCAACGTACCAACGAATCTCAGTTGGGAGAAAATCCTGGACAAATCAATTCACTGCGAGCCATCTTGAATTGTTTTTGCTTATGGCCCGAAATTCAAGGAATCGTTGCCGTACCCCTTCTTTTGTAAACACAGTCCGAGACGAAACATGCCAAATCATTGCCCGGCTTTGTGCGAATCTTTGTGCCCTACACTTCTTGGTCGCGCACTAAAAACAAAAACGATGTGCCCGGTTTCGTCTTGCAGTTGCAGACGGGCGTCAAATGATTTTCCGTTTTTGTTTTTGAATCCCTTTAAGAGACCGGTAGTTTTTCCCCTGAGCAAGGACTTCACCTGAGCGGAGGTGAGCCGTTTCCCGGCGACGGTGTTCCAAATCATGAACCGGCAGCCTTCTTGCCAGCGAGAGCATCCCCACCCCTTGGATGTCTTGACAATCTGTCCTTGGTGACATAATGGGCAGGGGCCGAATTCTGAATCCGGATTAGAAGGGTGGGCCGTTTGTTCCTCGGCAATGATCACCACATCGTGAGTCAACCGCCGAATGTCTTCCGTAAAGACCGAAGGATCTTCTTCCCCTTGAGAAATTTTTTCCAGACGGGTTTCCCAATCTCCCGTCAAATCGGGAGATTGCAGGATCTCTGGTAGCACATTCAAAAGATTTCTACCCTTTTCAGTAGACACAAGACTCTTTTTGTCCCGACGAACATATTCGCGCATCAGAAGCACTTCCAGAATTCGGGATCTAGTCGCGGGAGTGCCCAGAGCATGACGTTCCATAAGAGAGAGCAAACTGGCATCAGTAAAGCGCGGCGGTGGTTTGGTTTCCTTGGCATCAATTTGTGACTCCAAGACCTGCACCGAATCTTGGACTTTCAAACCGGAAGGCAATGTAAAATTGAGATCTTGTTCCGTCTGATTGAGATTCTCTTCATTGTCGTCCGGAAAGGAAGAATAGACGGCGCGCCACCCCGGGTCAAGAACGGTATTGCCCGTCGTTTTGAATTGCTCGTCCCGAGCAATTGTGCGAATCGTAGTCCGTTCATCTCGCCCCATTGGAAGCATCGCAGCCAGGAACCGAAGTTCTATAAGATCAAAGATTTGTTGCTCAAGACGGGAGAGATTAGCGGAGAAGGTATGATCCGTGGGAATAATAGCGTAGTGGCCGGCCTTTATTACGGCTTGATCGTCGATGACGTGCGAAATCCGGCGGCTCAATCCGGATAAGGCCTGCGCCCGCAATGAGGGTGTACCCGCGTTCAATGTTTTCACGCGGTTGGGTAGTGTTTTCGCAATGATAGCGGTAACGACTCGGGCTTCTGTTCGCGGATAGCTTGTGAGATGATGGTCATAGAGACTTTGCGCCGCATCCAGAGTCTGTTGTGCCGTCAAACCGAACTTTCGATTGGCTTCTTTTTGCAGATCGTTGAGATTAAAGAAGAGCGGGGCCTTAATGGTCACCCTTTTAACTTCGAGTCGATCGATATAACCGGGTGTGCCCTGAGGCAGTTTCGACGCGAGTCTCAGAGCCTCCTCTTCGGTTGCAATTCGTGCCGGATGTTCTCCCGCTGGGGCTTGCCAAATTCCCGGGTATTGGCCGGCCTGTCCTTGAAATGTGACGGTGAGTTGCCAATACGGTGTAGGCAGAAAATCCTTGATGCGGTCGTCACGATCTCGGATCAACCGCAGTGTGGGTGTTTGCACGCGACCTACCGATAAAGGATGTCCCGGTTGACTATGGCGCAGGGAGAAAGCCCGCGTTGCATTGAGTCCGATGAGCCAATCCGCCTGGGCTCTTGCTTCGGCAGCACGAGCCAAGGTGTCGTACGCGGCCAAGGGTTTGAGAGTTTCTAAGGCTTTTTCAATTGCCTCGGGCGTATTTTCTGATAGCCAAAGCCGGTCCACGGATGTTGTGATCTTGGCCAAAGCATAGATGTATCGAAATATCAGCTCCCCTTCTCGATCCCCGTCCGTGGCACAGACGATGTGCTTTGCTTGTCGCATAAGCCGAAGAACTTTCTGCAAATGGCTCTGCGTTTTCAAAATGGGTTGCAATTGAAAGGATTCGGGAATCATGGGAAGAGCGGACCATGTCCATCTTTTCCATGCGGGGTCATAAAGGGAGGGATCGGCTAAGGTGACCAAGTGCCCATACGCCCAGCTCACGCTCTCCGTACCAATAGTGAAAAATCCGTCATGTTTTTGCGGCTGTCCCAAAACCCGGGCAATGTCCCATGCTATCGACGGTTTTTCAGCGAGAATCAAACGCATAAACAAACCCCCACTTTGTGGTCTCTCTTGAGAAGAGACGCTGGTGTCACATAACCAACAAGAAACGTTCTGATTGTATCAGCTTGGTTTGCGAAAATCACCATATCAAACCGTTATTTCTCCGCTTGAAGAACTTGCGCTCGATAGACGGGGATTCTGCAGAGGTGGATGAGAACAGGCTTGGAGAGATCGGACTGGCCTAACTTCCCTTAGGCGGTAGAAGGGTTGCCGTCATGACCACCGCAAGGTTTAAATTCGATCGATTAATATGTTCTCACACAACATAACGAGGAGGAATATCTTTCTCCTCCTCTACAGAAGTGAGAATTATCCTATGTCGACCACCGGTATCAGCTCCATCTCAATTCGAGAAAGCTTGATTTTGTGATCATCAGACCTTGGCAGAAGGCTCGCTTGCTTATACCAGCGTATGGTAATGTTCTTGCTCCATAATTCTGTCGATCGTGGGTATCATAGCAGGCATCGCCTGCTTGGCCCATTCTTTGAGGTCGTGATAGAGTTGTTCTTCGTTTTTTGTGCCTTCTCGCACTTGATTTAGGGTTTGTGGAGCGGGGAACAGGGGTTCCAAGCCAAAATGCCCCATCAACTTCCCTATCCATCCCATATGGCGCATTTCATCAATGGATCGTTCTTCCATGTCAAGACCAATCCGTTGAGAATGATTATCTAAAAAGGATTGCAGTAAATAGCCCAGCATTTGTTGATATTCGAGGGTCACAATATTTTGAAGTCTTGATGCGATGACAGACACTTCAGGGTTCTCAGTATTCGCCGTTTTCGGTGCCGTTTCCGTATTTCGAGCCAATAACTCTCGAAAAATATGCAAGTGATGACGTTCATCCGTAATGATGCGCTCCAGCAAGGCTTTGATAGACGCATCGGGGATGACATCACGATGCTCTTCATATTGTTCTATCGCGCGAATCTCGGCATCAATATCTTGTTGCAGGGCTTCATCAATGCTTGCAATGGGCGTAAGCTCGGGAGTGTGGAGATCAGGGTGACCCCCTAAAGTCACAATACTGTGAGCAAGCCACTTGAAGTGACGCATTTCGTCGTAAGCAATCTCAAGAATTTCCTGACCATAGTGCTGCGCTACAGTCCAGGCGTGAGTTAGATAGTACAGAATGGCATCATGTTCAGCGTAGAGATCTTGACTCAATAATTCAATGGTATGGCTCTTCTCCTGATCCACTTAAGCATCACTCTCCTCAGAATTAGTTTCGATAGTGTGCGAAAACAAGAACCACCCTATTCATGGCTCAGTGGTTGCTCGACCCAAAGAGAATTTTTCTTCGGATAGAATCATCGATTCTTTTGTAGGCCCGACAATCCGCGAGTTTTCGCAAAGATTTTGTGAATGAACGAGATCGGGCATACATCCTTCATCAATCTCTTTTGTTTTCCGGTCTGGCGGACTTTGTGATTTCGGTTATATGATTCACTACTCTATCAAAAATTGTGGATCTCGGAGTCTGTCTTCATAAGGCCATCAGCAAATGTGCCGAACAAGAAACCTATACACAACACAACTTTCTAGAGCTAGTTTGGTCCTCCGCGAACATATATCACTTCTCCGGATATGAACGAAGATTGTTCCGAACACAAAAAAGTGACAACATTAGCGATGTCCTCAGGAATTCCTACGCGTCTTATAGAGATATTTTGAGCCGCCGCCTTCTTGAAATCCTCAGGATCTCTACCCATTCGGCGCGCGGTAGCACGCGTCATGTCCGTATCAATAAACCCAGGCGCCACGGCGTTGACATTAATATTGAAAGGACCCAGCTCGATTGCCAGGGTTTTGGTAAATCCTTGCAAGCCCGCCTTAGCAGTGGAGTAATTGGCCTGTCCCCGATTGCCCAACGCCGAAGTTGACGAGGTGTTGATAATTTTTCCCCATTTTTCCTCAACCATGAACTTTTGGGCGGCGCGTGCGCATAAAAAAGCTCCTTTCAAATGTGTGGCCATGATTTGATCCCAATCATCTTCGTTCATTTTAAAAAGTAAATTATCCCGGGTTATGCCGGCATTATTCACCAAAATGCCGATAGCCCCCCAGCTACGGACCAGATCGTCCATCATCGCGGAGACGGCATGGGAGTCGGTGACATCGACTCCATAGGCCATGGCAGTCCCCCCTTGTTGCCGAATGGTGGCGGCAGTTTTCTCGGCCTTTTCCTGGATGAGGTCGACAACGGCAACTTTTACACCTTCTTGAGCCAGACGAAGTGCTTCGGCTCGGCCAATGCCATTGGCCGAGCCGGTCACGACGGCGATACGTCCCGCCAAATCCGTGTACATGATCAATGCCTCCCAATTTTCAAGATAGAAAAATTTGACGTTCTGAGGAGTTCTCATGAGTTGTTCTATGTTCTTCCAAAAAATCCGTGCTTACGGTTTCTTCCTAGCCTTGATCGGCAATGGTCCGGGCTCAGTGATGGTTTTGCATCATACCGTCCACGGATAACGTCTCGATTCCTATCGCTTGGTTTTCGCGACAACGTTTGGGCGTGGGGCCTGAGTCCCGCGCCACATTGCCGGTTCGATTCCGCCAGCGCCCAGTTCCAGACAAATCGTGCGGTGCCGGCGGCTTGCTTAACGAACCGGATCTGATCTGTCGTGGGATCGAGTCGGATCTTGTGTGCTAACATCGGCATGAATAGCCTCCTTTAAGCTTTTGCGATAGTTCCGCAATCCGTCCAACCGGGCTGAAACGACATGCGTAACGATGAGCAAGTCTTGGACCCACTCGTGCTCGGGCGACCAGCGTTCTTGGTTGAGGACTAAAATCTCGCACCCGTGTTGCTCGCAGAATCGCTCGAACCACTCATAGTCAAACCGCGTCCATCGGTCTTTGTGGGCCAGAATCAACGTGCCAATTTCTCCGGCATCCATCAAGGCCAAAAACCGCTTGCGGCGGCAATCCTTGCTATGGGCGTCATACCCAACCACGAACGTTCATCTCAATAGGATTATAACTCTGGGATATTCAGGTGGGAGGCCCATCGAAAAACCCCCGCGTTTTGATTGCTCTTGCCCGCGATTGTTACGATTTTGTGCCGTAATGGGATGCCCAAAAAGAAATGTATACCGTTCTTGCAAAATTTGATGGCGTGTCACTTTGTAGCCGATGATGATGCATCTTTAGCCATCAGCCGGTTCTTGTGAGGATTCGGACAGATAGTGATGGTATTGTTCACGCAATGCCCGTTTCAAAAACTTGCCGACGGAACTTTTAGGGATTTCCCGCAAGAAAATGACATCATCGGGTAGCCACCACTTAGGAAAGTTTTCGGCCAGAAGGGCAAGAATATCGGCTTTATGTAATTTTCGATTGTCTTTTGCTACAACAAAAGCCAAAGGTCTTTCGTCCCATTTCGGATGAGGCACACCGATTACCGCGGCCTCGAACACGTCGGGATGGGCCATGATTGCATTTTCGAGGTCGACTGATGAAATCCATTCCCCGCCACTCTTCACCAGGTCTTTGGTTCGATCAACCAGCCTGACATATCCTTCGGGACTGATGGTTGCCACATCTCCGGTTTTCAGCCAGCCATTCTCAAAACTGTCTGGGGTTCTGGCATCATGGTAATACTCATCGGCTACCCACGGTCCTTTGAGCCACAACTCCCCCATGGAGTGAGCATCCCAAGGAACCTCTCGGTTGTTGCTCGTAAGGCGCATGAACAAACCCGGGACCAAAAGCCCCTGGGTGGATCGTATGGCCAATTGATCATCTTCCCCAAGGTCGGCAAGAGTACTTTTCAATCGAGAAAATGTAGCCAAAGGGCTTGTTTCGGTCATGCCGTAGGCATGTGCGAAAGGTATATGGAAAGTCTTTTCGAAAGTTTGTATCAGAGCCGGGGGAGCAGCGGAACCGCCACAGAGCACCATCCGTAGAGATAATGGTGTGGGATGCTCTTCCAATACCTTGGCCACGCCAAACCATACGGTGGGGACCCCTGCAGCCACGCTGACTTGTTCTTGAGACATGAGGCGGACCAGATCCTCGGATGTGGGCGCCGGACCCGGAAGCACGATATCGGCCCCAAACCAAATCGACGAAAACGGCAGACCCCAAGCATTGGCATGAAACATGGGAACGACCGGCAGCACTCTGTCTTGCTCACTGATGGCTGAAGTATTGGCCAAGCCCATCGCCATGGCATGCAGAACAATTCCCCGATGGGAATAAACCACCCCTTTGGGATTACCTGTGGTTGCCGAGGTATAACACATTCCCAAGGGAGTGTTCTCCGGCAAGTCGGGATCGTAGTTCATGGGAACAGCATCGGCCAAGAGATCCTCATAGGCCCAGACGGCCATAGGGGTTTTGGATAAATCCGGATGCTCACCCATCACAATGAGGTGTTGTACGGTGGGCAACTTATCCTGGATCGGTTCCAAAATCGGGAGCAGTTCTTCATCAATCAACAGAACTTGGTCTTGTGCATGATTGATGATATAGAGGAGATGATCAGAAGACAGTCGCAAATTCACTGTATGCAACACCGCTCCCATTAAAGGTATGGCATAATAGGCTTCTAAATGGCGGAAGTTATTCCAAGCCACGGTGGCGACTCTGTCTTGGGGTTTGACTCCCAAGCTCTTTAAAGCAGAGGACAATTTTTTTACCCGCGAACCGAACTCGCGATACTGGTAACGATGTGTGCCTTCGCGAGTTCGTGTGATGATCCATTTTTCAGGCCACATTTTTTGCGAATAGTCAAATATACCATACAGGTTGAGCGGCGTGGACATCATGGCAATTCTCCCCTTCCTATTCTGATAGGTTAACTCACGCACTTTCATCGTATGATCCATGGCAATCCGCTTTGTGATCTATCGCGGTTGTTAATTGGCTCAAATTGCAATAGTGCATTTTTTCTGAGTATATTATACTGCTTTCAATGCACCCTAAAACTCCGTGAAAGAGAAGTCATGAGGATCTAAAGCCAGCCATTTAAACAAAATTTTTCAAACCGCCTTTCGGATTGGAAATCTGCCATTTCTGCAGAGCGTTCGCTCGGCAAACTCGAGCGATCGGATAAGACTCATTCACTTGTCATGTCCTTGAAGTGCCTCTCCCTCTAAACTTTAGGCTCAGGTCAAAAGATCCGATAGGATAGAATTCGCAGGTCGTGATTCCGGGAACCGGTTGCTCTTACTCAAGAGGCGGTGAGGGCGTCCTTGGCACCTCTTGGAAACCCACTGCAGTATAATTATATCGTCTGTCAATATGACATAGCGCCATAAACCTAGACATGGTGCGTTAGGCTTTATGAAAGAGTTAAGAGAACGGAAGGAGAGCAAAGATGCCACTAACTCAGGTTGAAGAATTTTCAAATGAACGCATTGCTGTCATTACCTTGAACAACCCAAAGCGTCGAAATGCACTATCCCGGGCCCTATTAGCTGCTTTAGCAGATGATCTTGACAGCATAGGGCAATCACGGGCAGTTAATGTTGTGATTATCCGCAGTCAAGGACCGGTTTTCAGTGCCGGCCATGACTTACATGAAATATTGGATCAGGACCTGCCAGAAGTTCGCACCTTATTTCAGCAATGCGCGCAAACCATGGCGGTCATTCGCCGCTTACCTCAGCTGGTATTGGCCGAAGTATCAGGCATTGCCACCGCGGCAGGTTGCCAACTGGTTGCCGCGTGCGACATGGCCATTGCTGCCGATACGGCTCGTTTTGCCACACCCGGAGTTAGAATCGGATATTTTTGTGCAAGTCCGTCGGTTCAAGTCGCTCGCAATATTCCTCTTAAAAGAGCTGCCGAAATGCTTTTTACCGGAGATTTCATCGGTGCCGAGGAGGCCAAGGCGTACGGGCTGGTGAACCGGGTGGTATCCTTAGAATCCTTATCTGACTCCTCCTGGCAATTTGCCCAGGAGCTCTCTCGCTGGAGCTTGCCCGTGATCGCGGCAGGAAAAGAGTTTCTGTATCACCAAATCGAAATGACGGAAGATGCTGCCGCCCATTACGGAGTCGAATTTATGACTCGCCAGAGTTCGACGGAAGATGCCGCGGAAGGGATCAACGCGTTTTTTGAGAAACGCGCCCCAAAGTGGAGTGATCGGTCTAAGGATACTTCTTTATGATCGTCTTTCAAGTATTCGCAAGACCGTGAACTACCAGAGATTTTGGCTACCCGATAGACCATGGATAAAATCTTCGAGCCAAGCACGGCTTTACCGGGGTTTGGCTCTTTTTTTCTTATTCTCCAGAGGCCGTCTCGATGGTCGCCCCTTGACCGGTCTCATGCCCCTTGAGCGCCCATAACACGGCGCCGCTCAGCCCAATGGCCCAAATCACCAGGTTAAACAGCATATATTGATGGAGGGTGTAATGCTGCGTCC
>JAKACM010000027.1 GCA_021821465.1 Bacillota bacterium | reverse complement strand
GCATTCATCCGGCGAGCCCTTTCGCCAGTTCCTTCGCTTCGGCTATAAGCGTATCGTCAATCTCCACGTCCCTCGCCATTGCCATGACCATTGGCAGCCCGAAAATCTCCTTCGTCTCCACATACCCGATGAATTTATAATGTATATCCACCCGCTGGCTCTTGCTGCCGTCAGGGTTATCCGTCTTTTCATAGACCACAATCTTTTGTATCAGCTCGTTGAGGATTTGCGTGTTGAGTTCGGTGATGTCGGTGTATTTCTGTATGAGATACAAGAGGAGAGAAGAACATGGCGCTTGAGGTGAGACCCATCAGCGATAAAGAGAACAGCATACAAGAGTTCACAGTACATTTCTGGAATGACCGGGTTATTTTCGATGATACAAATCTGCCCATCGGACAGATTACAACGGATGTGCTGAATCTCATCGACGACCGACTTCTTTCTCTGCGGCGTAAGGCGTCAGATACCCTTGATTTTATGCTTAAGCATTTATTTGATCCGAACATAAAAAAAGACCTCGCTCTTGTCACCGCTGTGCAGGACAAGCTGAACGAGTATCATGAGTTTCGCACCCTCATAGTACAGCGTTTTTCGACGCCAATTCAGCCGCCAACCCTTGAAATGCGCCACTTTATCCTCATTCCCGTTTGGCGCATTAGGCGGACTTATTGAAGGCTTGTCACGGATTGCCCAAGAATGACTCCGCAAACAGGGATTTGAGTGCGGCATATTCCGGCGACCGTGGGAATTGTGCCAAATCTACCGATCCCGACTCCGCGATCGAGGTGATGACCACCTGCAGCAGTTCCTCAAACAATTCCCACAGTCGTTGTGCTAAGTTTTTCTCGACCCATGCGGATACAATGCCTTCAAACAATGCACCCAAGGATTCGTAGGCGTTGACTCGGCGGAAATACGCAAGAAAAATATAGAGGATACAGCAGGTCGTAACATGGGCAATTTGTGCATCAAAATCCCGGGATTGGCACTGTCCCCGTCGCAAATGCTGCTTCATCTCTTTGAAAAACACTTCAATGGTCCATCGCGTGGCGTAAACTTCCATCATCGCCAGAAAGGACAGCGTGGTGTCGGTGGACAGAAATACGCGCCACTGTTTCTGGTACGGGAATCGGCACAGGTACAGTTTGACGTCGCCGACGCCTTCATACGACACCACGACTGCAAAATAGCGGGTGTGGAGTTTTCGGCAACGCTTCGCGTGGCCCTCCTTTTTTAATGCGGCGTGCAGGGCTTTGGCGTCCAATTTTTCCCCTTGGTAGGTATACTGACGCTTGTCTTTTCGCCCCCCACACCCCACGTGCATCGCGTGGTTTTGGATCTGCCGCATCGCCTGGAGGAACCCTTTACTGCTAAACCCACTATCGGTCAGCACGTATTTCGCCCGAAATCCATGTTTGACCGCGCGCTTGATCATCGTAATCGATTGCGTAATTTTATCCACGGTGCATTCTTTTCGCCGTTTGTTTCCGGGCGATCCCGGTACGCAGGTTTTTTTGTACGGCTCTTGGCGCTTCTTCCCACGCAACGCCTTTTCCGCATGAATGCTGAAATCCAGCGGGGTAAAGCTTTTTCCATCAAAATAGCCCCGCACGAGGTCTTTGAACCCTAACCTCGTTTTCCTGACCACATGGTCGAAGATATACGACCCGTTTTCGATATGCCGACCGACCCGAGGGTCGGTGGTATCGTCAATGATGAACGCCGACGTGTCCGCCACGACTTTGTCGGGATTGGTCAGCGTTTGGAATCGCTTGGCGACCCCGTACAAAATCCTTCTCCACGGCATCTTCTCGTGGTTTTTCAGGCGATAAATGGCGTCCTTTTTCATCGTCGTGATCTTCTGGAATTCACTGTGGTACAAACTATGGACGCAGTTCAGCAGCAGCAGAGGCAGCATCATCATGAGCGCCACAATTTCCGCCACTCCGTATCCGTCTTGTTTCGCGAATCCCGCCTTCCGGATGATGGCATTTAGTTTAAAGGTGCCCATCACCTCGACTATAATGGTGTTGATCGACTACGGGTGTTCATTGAGCACCTTTTTGATCTCCGTTGCATTGTCCCGCATGATAACACTCCGTTTTTGGTTGATTTGGACAGCACCTTAATTATACCAAAAACCCCGTATTCATGCGGGTTTTGTGTCCTTTTGACCCATGAGATTTGTTGTGATTTCGCGGTGCGAAAGTCAAGAATATTAGTGACCGGTTATTCAACGTCGTGTCGGAGCCACGGTTTTTGCGGAATGTTCCCCTTCATGACAATGCGTTCAATGGATCAAACCATCATATTCCAATAGATTCCCAATTGACAACGAACCAACAGAGCCGCAAAATGCATTTGTAGCCTACCTATGGGGAATGAAACCTGTGGTCGAAAATCCGTTAACTGGAGCGAACATTAGCTTGACGCAAGGTGGCACAGTCTCGCGGATTAGATCGGTGCATTATTGGGGGACGCAAGCCCGACACGGGCGCGTCGCCGAATTTTCCTTATACTGGATAACTTTTTTCGCATGCCAGGGTGCCTCTCTTTTTCCATTCCTTGAATGACATGGCTAACAATACCCGTGGAAATATATCGCGACTTTAATAACTAGTTAAGATTAGCTCTTCGGGAGCTTTGGCGTGTCTACCGGAGTTAATTGCCTCTCATGCTGTCTCATCATATTTTAGGAATCATTGTGCACTCGTTACAATATCTTCGAGCCAGAACTTATGCTCTGGGAACTCGCGAAGCACGCCGGTTAACTTGGGCGATTTTTGTATGGGAGGTGAGGAACTGAGAGTAAGCATTTCTCCTTCATTGCAACTGCGTATGCCGATCGAAGAGGATGCTTCAAAAATGTGGGATTTAGTCAAAAGTACTCCTGATCTAGACCTGAATTCGCTGTACCACTACTTAATGTTGGCAACGCACTTCCGCCAAACGTGTGTGGTTGCCAAAACTCCGCAGAAGCTTGTTGGTTTTGCGTCCGGTATGATTCTGCCTCGGGATCCCGCAACCCTGTTTATTTGGCAAATTGCGGTCAACACATCTTTCCGCGCCAAGGGACTGGGTACACAACTGCTTGAAGAACTCCTTGAGCGTTCCTATCCCACGCCGGTAAAATACCTCAGTGCAACCATTACTCCCGGCAACCATGCGTCATGGAACCTTTTTCGCAAGATGGCACACCGCCGCAGCGCACCTATCAGGACCACGGGCAAGTTGGAACGTCACTGGTTTGGTCCGACAAATCATGAAGAGGAAGTCATCATCAAAATCGGGCCGATTTCTTCTATGCCTTGATCCCATATTTCGATATTGCCAAGGAGGCGAAACGCATGGCTATTCAAAGTTTTTCTGAAGTAGAACTGTTCACCGAACGGGAGTCTAATGTTCGCAGCTATTGTCGCAGTTTTCCGGCCGTATTTTCTAAAGCAAACGGACATAGCCTGTGGGATACCCACGGCAAAGAATACATTGATTTCTTCTCGGGTGCCGGAGCGCTCAACTATGGCCATAACCACCCTCGTCTGAAACAAGCCTTGCTCAAATATATCGAAGAGGATGGCATTACCCACAGTCTTGACATGTATACCGAGGCCAAGGCCCGGTTTCTTGAGCGGTTTTCCGACATCATCTTGGATCCCCGTAACATGCACTACCGAATCATGTTTCCGGGACCGACAGGAACCAACAGCGTGGAAAGCGCTTTAAAACTGGCGCGAAAGATTACCCGCAGAGAAAGCGTCATTAGTTTTACCAACGCGTTTCACGGCATGACGCTCGGTTCCTTAGCACTTAGCGGCAACCAATTCAAACGCAATGGGGCCGGGGTTCCCTTGCCGTTCACAGTACATATGCCTTATGACGGATATTTTGGCCCAGGCATCGATACCATCGAGTATTTAGAGCGTTTTCTCCAGGACCTCGGAAGTGGAGTATCTTTGCCGGCAGCCGTCATTGTCGAAACGATTCAAGGGGAAGGAGGCGTCAACGTCGCCAGCGCCCGATGGTTGCGCCGTGTTGAGCAAATCTGCCGAGCGTATGACATTTTGTTCATCGTGGATGATGTTCAGGTGGGATGCGGAAGAACAGGACCATTTTTCAGCTTCGAAGAGTATCAAATCAATCCGGATATCATCTGCCTGTCCAAATCGATCAGCGGCTATGGACTACCCATGGCTCTTACTTTAATTAAACCGGAACTCGATCAATGGGAACCCGGAGAACACAACGGCACCTTTCGAGGCAATAATCCGGCATTCGTAACAGCGGCACAAGCCCTCAGTACTTTCTGGGAGGATAAGGTTCTGAGTCAACAAACCCACCGCAAGGGCGAGTACGTGAAACAAGTATTGCACCATCTATCCACACAATATGCACAAGCGTTACCGGAAGTGCGAGGAAAAGGACTCATTTGGGGTTTAGCCGCAGAATCCCGCGACGACTTGGCGAGTCGCATCAGCATGGAAGCTTTTAAGCAAGGACTGATCATCGAAACCTCCGGCTCCGAAAGCAATGTCCTCAAAATCCTTCCACCGTTGACCATTACCGATCAGGCCTTGGAAAAGGGGATGGACATCTTATTGGAGACTGCCAGACAGGTCATAGAATCCGGCTCATAAGCATGACCACCCAATGGCCTAAATGGGCCACATCATCGGTCTTAATGAGAGTGTATCCCCTTTTTCTCTATGATCCCACGATTTTTCTCCGGAGGTGATGATTTGTGATTGTCAAAAATTTAAAGACAATTATGGGTACGGAAGATGATGTCAAAACCGACACCTGGACCAGCCGCCGTCTCTTGCTGGCCAAAGATCGGGTCGGATTTTCTCTTCACGACACCATGATGTATAAGGGTACAGAAACTTTCATGTGGTACAAGAACCATATCGAGGCCGTTTACTGCATTCAAGGTGAGGGTGAACTGGAAGAAGTGGAAAGTGGGAAACGCCACACCATTACAGCCGGCACACTCTACACCTTGAACGGACACGAGAAACATATCATGCGTCCTAAAGAAGATATGCGCATGATCTGCGTCTTCAACCCGCCGGTTACGGGCCGGGAAACACATGACGAAAATGGAGTATATCCCCTCATTACCGAAACCGACAGCCACAGTTGAAATACGGAAATTGCCCGGTGTATAGGTAAACCGCCGCCAAAGACCGATCGAGAGCATCTCAGCTAGTGGACACCGACAAATATCAACGAAGGAGGTCTATAGAATGTCAATCCAAACCGATCCCTATACATCACGGGGGAACTGGCCTCAGATCACTGAAAGACAGGATCCGGTTGTTTATGGTGATTCTCAGGAACAGGGACTGCTCAGCTTGGAAAAACTCCGGTTCTACAATGACAACGGATACCTTTTTCTCCCTGATTTCTTTTCTCCGCAAGAAACACAAACCATGCAAGAGCACCAACAGCGGCTTTGGAACGAGAGCCAAAGTGCAAATGGCCCGGAATATGTGCGGGAGGCCCAAAGCGATATGATCCGCTCCATATTCGCCGTGCACCACAATGATCCCTTTTTCGCCAAACTATTGCACGATCCCAGACTTATGTCCATGGCCCGTCAAATTCTCGGATCTGACTCCTATATTCACCAATCTCGGATAAATTTCAAAGCAGGGCTTCATGGCAAAGACTTCTATTGGCATTCTGATTTCGAAACTTGGCATGCAGAAGACGGGATGGCACGGATGCGGGCTTTTAGCATCTCTATTGCTCTAACCGAGAACACTGCCTTCAATGGGCCCTTGATGGTGATGCCCGGATCTCACCGATACTTCATTGCCTGTGTCGGTGCCACTCCCAAGAATCATTACCAGGAATCTTTACGTCAGCAACAATACGGGACTCCGGATGATGACAGTTTGGCTTTTTTGGCGCGACAATGCGGAATCGAGATGCCGACGGGTTCTCCCGGCTCAGTCTTGGTATTTGACTGTAACATCATGCATGGGTCAAACAGCAATATCTCTCCCTACCCCCGCAGTAATGTCTTTGCTGTGTATAACAGCGTCGAAAACCGCCTCGTGCAGCCATTCGCGGCCCATGAACCGCGTCCTTCCTATATTGCCACTCGATAAGATGAAGCATAGACACTCATCTGTGCCCATCATCATGTGAAAAATTCCTACAGCCGTCACTCAAACTGGCCGCAAAGCATGCGGCCAGTTTCTGTTTTGGGCCGCAAAGCCCTGTCTCATATTGTCGTTTTCATTCTCCCTAGGGGCCAAATCGGATCCCGATGGAAAGCCTATTCCCGGTTCTGAATTACAAAAAGAATTCAGGAGAAAAGGCCCTTTAGGGCTCTCGGTCATCCGGCCCAGGCAGGTTTCGTTGCCATTCTTCTCTGTCCGGCACAATCCAGGGAGGCAGGCGAAACAGAGCCATGGGAAAAGTCGGAGATACCGGATGAACGGGTGTATGAGGGGCAGGAAACGACCGGCTCTCATAAGTCGTACGACCGGTTTTGCTTACGACAACCACTGTAGGAATAATTTGCATAGACTACCACCTCACACCATGACTCTATAATCAACCAACCAATATAGTAGATATTGTAGCACGGATCTGTAAGCCCCTCCCCTATTGAATAAGGGATACGAAAGGAAGCCGACAAGAGTAAAATAATCCTCCGGCTGTGTCTTGAAAAAAGCCTGTAGCGTTACAATAAGTGTATGGCACGTAAATCCCTGCGCGCCATCAATTGCGCAACACGATCGTCCTTTTGGCTTCCGGACAGAGACAAAAACAATAAAGAGATTCAAGGTCTCAACCAAAACTTTTCTTATTGTCGGATTCGGTTGAGAAAGGAGATGTCGTAAATGACGCGCCGGAACCGAGAATGGAAGGCAGTGCCCGAGCCCACCAATAAGATTTTCTTCCGTCAGTTATCCTTAAAGGAAATTCTTGTCGTTTTAAGAGGTGCGGACGACTTAATCGGCATGGGCGGACGCTCTTTGTTGTCCAAAATTCTCAAAGGCTCGCGAGATAAACGGGTGTTAGAACATGGCCTGGATTTGAATCCGGTCTATGGCTATTGGCGCCACTGGTCACTTGCCGATGTCACCTCCGCCATCGATCAGTGCATCGATCGCGACTTTCTTGGCATTATATACTCCGGAAGACTGCCCGTATTGGTTTTCACCCAGCAAGGCTGGGATCTCGAACGGAGGCAGCGCATCGAAGAATTCCTCTGTGAATGGGATAAATGGATTGCCAATAACATCACTCCTGCCAGCATGGAATATTTAAAAGACCGTGATCGCGGAATGATTCTCGAATTTTTGGAACGTATTTACGCCACCAAAGATCCTCGCTACATTCCCTTTCTCAAAAAATGGGCTGAGGTCGACTATAAAAAGGTCCGCGCCGTTATCAATCAGGTGATCAAGGCACTCGAAACCCCTTCGTCCTAAGGTAAAGCGAGGAATTTTCCTCCGCCGTTTTTTCGGCCAAAATCCTTGTAACCAAAACCCTCGGCTAAGTCCGGTATGATATGAACCGAAATGGATTTTTGAAAGAGCAAACCAAGATGGGGGCTATAGAGAGACCAAAGCTATTGCGTCATAGCTCAATGATTATCGTGTATGCTGATAGGGTCACTTGCCGCGCATTTGCGGCGGAATCATGATGCCGTGAATTAACCGGTAATCTCAGGCGGCCAACTAATAAATTGCACAAATTTGAAAGGATTGACCCACCAATTATGAACGCATATGATTCCTCCTATGCTATTGGTCTTATGACCGGCACATCTATAGACGGTATTGATGCGATATTAGCGGAAATCACCGAAACCGAAAGCGAATACCCACTCATTCATCCCCTCACCTCCCTTTTTTCTCGCTTTAATCCCGATCACAGGACGCAAATTCTCGACTTATGCCGCAATGATGCACCAATCTATGATATCGCCCGGCTTCATATGGAAATGGGACACTGGCTGGCCGATACAGTCAACCGACTCTTGCAAAAGGTGTCTATACCCCCAAGCCGAATTCGCATTATCGGCATGCACGGACAAACTATTGCCCATTATCCCCCGGGACAGACACACCATCAGGGATTTACTGTGCAAATTGGCGATCCCGCAATCGTGGCGGCCGAAACCGAAATCGACGTCGTTTCACATTTTCGTCAAATGGACATGGCTATGGGCGGTCAAGGAGCTCCCTTGGTTCCATATTTTGATTACGCCGTTTTCCGTTCGTTTGAGGAATCTCGCGTGCTCTTGAATATTGGCGGGATTGCCAACATTACCATAATCCCCCCAAAAGCAAAAATTGATGAGATTATGGGATTTGATACCGGTCCCGGCAACATGGTCCTGGATGCCTTAATGGAGCAGCTCACAGCTGGTCACAAACACTATGACAATTCGGGTGAACTGGCTAGTCACGGCAACAAACATAATGATCTTATTACTCAGTGGCTGCACCACCCTTACTTTTCCAAAAATCCTCCCAAAAGCTGCGGACGTGAAGAGTTCGGACGAGAATATACTCTGGGCCTCTTAAGACAAATGCGGGAAATGGGATTGTCTTCTCCGGACATGATGCGCACCGCCACAGCTTTCGTGGCCACCACCATCAAGAACGCCATTTCCCAGTATGTCCCGACTGATATTGCCCTGATTGCGGCCGGAGGGGGTTGCCACAACCCCGTGCTCATGAAGGAACTGGCCCAAGAATTGCCTTTGGTAAGACCATGGGAAAGCACAGACGGTTACGGAATACCCGGAGATATGAAAGAAGCCCTGGCTTTTGCCTATCTTGCCTGGCAATTCGTTCATAACCGCCCCACCAGCGTCTTTCAGATTACCGGCGCCCAAAAATCCGTACGCCAAGGCATGCTGACACCGAAAGGAGTTTCCGGATAACCAGAGAGAGCCCACCGTACCGAGGGGTAATACCGGGCTGTTCAGAGCCGTTAAGCCCTCTTCCGGCGTGCTGGATCTACGAAGCCCTCCCTTTTCCCTGAGCAACACGTTGAATCCAGAAGGGAAATCATTGAGAGTCCCTCGTCTCTTAGGTCTATGGGAATACGAGAACAGTAACCTTTGGCTCCTGTGATGCGTTATATCCCTGATAGGATTCTAGGGGAGGCCATAACCCATGAGAAAACAGTGGATATTCGGTTCAATGATTTTTTTGGGAAGCAGTCTCTTAGTAGGATGCGGCTTTAGCGGAAATAGTGCGGCCACACCTGCCCATGCCATTTCAGGAGGTGCACATAAAAGCGGAATTCCAGACCAAACATCGTCTTCGAGCCCAAGTTCACCGCCGTCCCTCTCAACTTCAAGCCCAGGACCATCATCTTCATCTCCGACAATAACGCCCCAAAAGATTGACACCACATCTCATTCATCCTCAGTTGCGCCAAATATTCTCTCTTCTATTACTTATACGGCTAATCAACAAGCGAATATCTTTGAGATAGGACGCCAAGCCGGATTTCCTGCAGCCTATATTCCGCGAGAAGGCTTCCATTCAGAATACGTGAAAGCCACTGTGTTTACGGCAGCAACCTCTCATGGAACCGTACTCATGCTGAGCTATAATAATTTTGTTATACAAGAATCCGCCAAAGCCGATTCGTTTGGGACCGGGGGCGATCATGCCACCACAGGTTCCCTACCGTTAACGATACCAGGTTCCGGATCACAGACTCCTCGCACCGGAACATGGATCACGGACTACGGAATTCAAGGCAGCGGCATGCATTCTTTCTTAACTTTTCAGATGAACGGCGTCTATTGCGACATCATGTCTCCAGCCAACACATTGTCCGAGACGCAAATTACGAAAATTGCCGAATCATTGAGCGAGAGCTGATCTAACCGGGCCCATGAGAAAGGTTGTGACATGTGAACAGATTTAAGCTTATTGCTGCCGTCCATTTGTTTTTAGTCCGGGATAATCAAGTGCTGCTGCTCCGCCGTTTTAACACGGGCTACGAGGATGGCAACTACAGTGTACCGGCCGGCCATCTTGACGGTGGCGAAGAAGTGAAATCTGCCGCTATTCGTGAAGCCGCAGAAGAATGCGCCATCCGCATTGACCCAAAAGATTTAGAGGTAGTCGGTGTTATGCATCGATACTCTCATGACGAGCGCATTGATTTCTTCTTGAACGCGAGCCGTTGGGACGGCAAAATTACCAATGCGGAACCGCACAAATGTGATGACTTAAGCTGGTATTCTCTGGATAAACTCCCTGACAACATTATTCCCTATGTGAAGTATGCGTTAGAAAATTACCACGAGGGAAATTGGTTTATGACATATGGATGGAATTAATGGCAAACGGAAAGCGATCGCATCACACGGCCTCCGGACCGTGACGAGAGCCTCGTTGCGGTGAAAAAAGGACACGGAAGATTTTCTGTTCCATACCGAATTGGGATGGTGGAGAAGTCAGGGGGGAAATGCCGAATGGACGAAAGCGGGCGTCGTCTTCGTCTCGCAGAAGAAATGGTTTGCGAATATCGCCAGGAAATGGGCGATCATTTGGTGGCGGCAGCCTGTTACGGATCCCTCGCCCATGAAAAGGCCGATGCGCACTCCGATTTGGAATTCATTGCGCTAACGGATAACTCAATTGACCCCGTCAATATCCACACAATTTCTCATGGCATTCAGGTTGAATGCCATGTACTCCCGACTGAACGGCTTTTACGTGCTGCTCAAATTGTGACTCCCGAATGGGGAATTGAGGCGGACTCCTATCGTTGCCACCGACTTATTTGGGATCCCAGCCACCAATTTGCCGCGGTGCGGGCCGCATCCCTGGCCATATACAGCCATTCCCCACGAACGATTCGAAGAAGCCCTAAGGCAAAGTTGGTGGTCCGTGCGAGAATACTCTCAAAAGGTAGCCGCCATGGTCGACCAAGGCAATCGTCCGGGAGCTCAATTTGCAGCCTGGCAGTATCTTTATTTGGCGGCGATGCGTGTCGCACTCGTGCAAAAAGAACCATACCCGAGCTTACGTACCTTATGGCAAGATGCCGGATCCCGGGGATTTTGCATCGATGAAATGCTGTCCTGCTTAACCAAAGGAGATATCCGGCAACTGCCGAAAGCGGTCGACACGGTACAATATTGCACCGGATCTTGGGGGAAACCTGACGATGTTAAAGAGCCGTTCATCCGCCCCAAATAACTGCACCAAATGCTGGCGACCCAAAATCGCCAGCAAACGTAAGAAGGCTTTTCACACCTTTCGTACTCACCGGCGCTCTGCTTTGGTCGGATTGTGCAACATCTTCCTCGTCTGGTACGAACACAGGCTAAAGTGTCAGCCCCGAGTTTGGACAGTTTATTGACAATATCCCATGCCTTCGGTAAATTTTTACTCCCCACCACTCCGAGTCACCGACATCTAAGGGAACATTTAATTGTTCAGGCTCCCTACAACAATAAAGGAATTTCTTAATCCCTCAGCGAATCCCTTGCTATGGAAAACTCATATCCGTCCCTATACATATACATCTTAGGAACAAAGATCTTCTTCGAAACCCCCAATCTTTCATCATCACCATGATCTGAGTCTTGAGCCGGGTGGGTGAATCGTCCTTCGTGTTCGAGGGAAGTATTATGGGCTCGTGTCAATGATTGGTTCTTGTGGTTGATGCCTGAAATCGGCATCAACCCCTCTATCCGATCGAATACCGGCCTACCCTCTCCAGCTTTAGCCATCGTCTCTCGAATCGTGAAAGGAGTTGATATGCATGATCGGAAAATTTTTAACGCGCAATCCTAGCAAGTCGGTGCCCATCTGGATTATTCTCTTTCTCTCAGTATTCTTATCGGCCATGATTGCCACTTTAGTCGAATCCTTTGGCTTGGATGCCCAAGCCTCTTTTGAGTGATCCAAGCCATTTGTCATGATTTCTTCCAACACGGGACGGATCGACCCGGCCTGGATCCGGCGGATTCAAGCCATTCGAGATGTCAAATTCGATACGCCCCTCGGAATTACTGACATCGCCACCCCTTCGTTAAGCGGGTCGAGCAACCGAGTGGTACTCGCCTTAGAGCCTAAAGCCGTCTCACGAGTGACGTCATTTGCGGGTTGGCATATCGCCTCGGGAACGCTTCCGCGCTCACCTAATCAAGTCGTGATGAGTCAATTAATTGCACAAGGGCTGGGACTGAAAGTGGGCAATTGGGTTGGAAATCGAATGGGCAAAGGGCCTATGCCCGGAAAAGAACAGATTGCGGGCATTTTAAAAGCCCCAGGTGCTGTGGGACTCATGCCCTTGTCGACATGGGAAAAACTCGGGGATATAAAATCTGCGAACAGTCTTCTCATAGGAACACGTCATCCCACCGTCGTAACCCATGATATCCGACAAATGGGATTAGGCAATGCCATTAGTATCTCAAGTTATCACATTCTCTGGGCCCGGCAGAAGAAATTAACGCGAAGTTTGATCTTAATCGGCGAGATGGTCGACTGGATGCTCGCGATTGTGCTGGGCCTGACATTAACCTTTCTTATGGCTCTTTATATGTTTCAACGACGCTCCGAGTTTGCGACATGGATCATTCTTGGATCAACCCGCGGTTCCTTGCTTGCCCGCCTGTTGGCTGAGATTGGGATACTAGCCGTGTCAGCATGGATTGTTAGCTCCCTCATTGCCGATTTGATGGTATCGGTTATGGCTAAAACCTTGATCCGTCATGGAATTCTTATCAGTACATCTATCCGTCCGCTCTTTTTGTGGGGGTTGCCGATTACGATAATTCCCCTCTTGATTACCGTCATCTACGGATCTTTTGTGATTCGACGACTCAATTGTATTGCCATTTTCCAAGGAGGCATATCATGAACGGTATTGTTTGGCAGGCCAAGGGATTGGTACTGAGCTATCCCAGTCGTGACGGAGGAACTGAAGCTTTCACCCATGTGGATTTCGATATTTCGGCCGGGGAGTTCGTGGTGCTTAAGGGTCCTTCGGGAAGCGGAAAAAGTTCATTGCTTTATTGCCTGGTCGGATTGCTTACGCCGACGGAAGGATCACTCCAATACCGCAATGTTGACGTGACACGTTGGTCATCGAAAAGGTGGGCTCATCTTCGCCAAACCGAGGTCAAATTCATGCCACAGATACCGGCAATCATTCCCTATCTTACCGTCCGAGAAGCGCTCAATTTGCCCGCTAAAGATGAAAAGTCTATGGCCAACACACATCGACTTCTCGATAGGTTCGGCATGATGAACCATCAAGATTACTATCCGCACCAGTTATCGGTTGGCGGAAGACAACGCTTCTCATTTATCCGAGCCATGGCTACACCGGCACGAGCTGTGATATTGGATGAGCCCACGGCATCATTGGATGATGTGATGACACAGTATGTCATCGAAGAATTGACCCATGCAGCCAATTCCGGAACTTGTGTCATCTTAGCTACCCACGATCCTCGTGTGCAGAGTGAGAATGCCACGATTCTTTACATGGAAAAGGGACAGTTAAAGAGACGCGGGTTAGATTTGTGACAGATGTCCACACATAAGCCTGGAACCTGCGAGATATCCTTAATAGGCAAATGCCGACAACACTGCCTCAGGGGGTTTTCTCATACAGATCCCTCTTGAGCAAATCGTTGAATCCAAGCTCCCGCCACCGAAAGCAACCGCTCATTATCCAGTCTGTAGATATGCTCACGACCATCTAACTCGACCTTTACAAGACCCGCATCCTTGAGAATTCGGAGATGACGCGAGGTGGACGCCCAAGAACAGTCAAATCGGGCGGCTATTTCTCGAGACGTCATCGTACCTCCGCGGGCTTGGAGGATTGTCAGAATAGTCCTCCGTGATCGATGGGCCAAGGCATCGAAGACCGCATCCATGTCTTCAAGATCGCGTGACCCTACAGGTTTGTCAACGATTGGTCGGATCCCATGGTACGTAATGAGGGAACTCCCATCGAGGCAATCCCTGGCGGTCCTCCAGCAAGGGTTCCATCCGTTCCCAAATCTCCAGCACATCCGGATGCTCGTGTGCCTCATTCGCTCCTTGGTCCACCCAAGTAAGGATTTCGACATAAGTCGGAGGGTCACTCACGCTGCGAAAAATGAAGGGATTGGAGTTTGTGACAAAACCCAAGGCATGGAGTGTGGACCAATGTCTTGCCAAAAGATGCCGGAACTGTTGCTCATGATCGGGTCGTACGCGATAGGTACAAATAGCGGTTTGGTTCATAACGATTAACACCTCACTTTATTATCTATCTTGTTAATTATAAGCCATTTTGCTAATAATACAACATCTTCATTCTCACGACCGGGTCAAATTCCTTCGGCGGTTTCCCCCGGTCCTTGAGACTACAGCATCTTTATCAAATTCAATTTCTATCCTTCTTCAATGACCGATAATTTTGGGAATATCCGGGGTATTAATTCGAGGGTGACAGGAAAAGATCATCAATCCAAGTGCCGATGAGAACCAGAAGTCGTGAGCTAACGACCAAATTTTCTCGGCGAACCAATAACGCTTTTGGCCCATAGACGCTTGCTTCTATATCACCTGTATATGGTCAAAAAATGGCCAGTTCGGCCTTTAAGAATTCGCCAAAATGGCCGCTAAGTATTTTCACTATCTGCCTTAATATTCTAACGCTTAACAATATTGAGTGATATAATGAACCAGAACAGCGGAACACATAGAGAAATACTCTTCTCGAAGTGATCAATTCGGTGGATTGAGCAGCGTCGTGACCTAAAGACGATATCGACCCTGCCGGAAGGGCTTAAAATAAAGCCTGAATTTCTAAGGGAGTGGCATCTACGCGACGTATTCTTTTTCAATGAACCAAGGATCAAGATCGAAGGCTCAGTCATTTGGTCACTGACGAAACGAGACCGGGTTATTCCATTAAGGAGGTTGGTGATGGATAAATCGGCGCGCAAGCGCATTGGGATCCTTGGACTCGCAGGTTTCGGCACAAATGTTGGCTGGGGTTTTAACAAAATCTTTACGGCAGTACTCCTTGAGGCACGGGGGGCTGCAGTGCCGCTCATTGGAGCGGTACTTGGCATTCAAGGTCTCTTTGGAATTATCCTCAATCCGGTAGCGGGATTTGTTTCGGATCGTTTGGAGACCCGATTCGGGCGCCGACGACCCTTCCTTTTTATTGCCTTTCCGGGCGCGGCGTTAGCACTGATGCTGCTCTATTTCGCTCAAAGTCTCACGATTGCTCTAAGTGCGACAATCGCCTTTTACTTCTTCCAACAACTTAGTCAGGCTCCGTATCAGGCAATGATGCCGGATGTTTGTGAGGAGAACGATTATGGCGAGGCGTCGGGCATCTTGAACGTATTGTGGATGCTCGGTACTTTGGTATCATTCCTCGTGGTGCCGCTTGTTTGGCAGTTCATGGGACATTTTGCGGCATTTCTCATTGGCTCGGTGGTACTACTTACGACGGGACTGACCACAGCGATTCGTAGCCATGAGAAGCCGAGAATAGCGGATTTTCGATTACATCCGGACGTCCGCCTCCTAGCGAGTTGGGAGTTCTTGAAGTATCTGGTGGCCCAGGTGCTCTGGTGGCTCGGATTTGAGGCCATCGGCAGTTTTTTTACTCCATATATGCTTCATGTTCTGCATGGGACTCTCATTGACTCCGCGCTAAGTATGTCGATTTTTAGTGTGACCGCCGTTGTGGTATCTCTTTGGTTTGGCCGTCTCTATCAACGATATGATGCCCGCGTACTGCTGGGAGCCGTCTTGGGCCTGTTTGTGATTGTTTCGCTAAGCGGCCTCATGGTCCATACGGTGCTGCAAGCTTTCGTTATGCTCGCCTTTGCCGGAGTTGCATGGGGCGGCATTCAGGTTGTCTCATATCCTCTCGCGGTCGACACCTTACGCGAAGATTTGATGCATCGTACAGGACTTTCTTCAGATAAAGCCGCCGCTGCCACATCGGAGCTTCATGGGTCGGTGTATGGCGCGGTCAATCTTGTCCAAGCGGGTGGATTGATGACGGCGGCGCCAGTCGTCGGCGAGGTCATTGCTCGCAGCGGCGGCCACTATCAGTCGATGTTTGTGGTCAGCGCGGTAAGTCTTCTCTTCTCGTTGGGTCTAGTTGCCAAAATGCGGCGTATATCTTCCCCCTTGGTCAAACCTTCGCATTCCGTATGACTTTCGAGTGCAATTTGAATAATGAGGAGTGGTCGGAACATGAAAGATACTATGAACCAGGTTGATGCCTACATCGGGAATAACCTTGATCGCTACGTCGGTGAGCTAGTTCGCCTATGTGCCCAGCCCAGTGTGGCAGCACAAGATATGGGTATGCACGAATGCGCGAATCTTGTCGAAGACATCCTGCATGGACACGGTGCCGATGTAACGGTATACCAGACGGCAGGGTATCCAATCATCGTGGGACGAATTGCTGGCAAGAGTGAGCGAACGTTATTATTCTATAACCACTACGACGTACAGCCTGTGGAACCCCTTAACCTCTGGACGACGCCGCCTTTTGATCCCTCGGTCCGTGAGGGTAAGATCTTTGGGCGGGGTGCGAAGGACGACAAAGGCGAGATTATTGCGCGGCTCGCGGCGATAGATGCTTTGTCTCAGGCGTATGACGGCCAACTACCGTGCACAGTCATGTTCGTCATTGAAGGTGAGGAGGAGATATCCAGTCCTAATATTGCAGCTTTTGTACGGCAACATGCCAATGTTTTGCGCTGCCAGGGGGCTGTTTGGGAGGGAGGCGACATTGGTCGAAACGGATATCCTATCTTGGCGCTTGGCGTCCGGGGCATATTAGAAGTGGAGCTTTCAGTCGGCACTCTTGCACGTGATGCCCATTCTGGGGGCGCGCATGTAATGCCAAGTGCCGCCTGGCGATTAATTTGGGCATTGAGTACACTGAAGGGATTAGATGAGCGCATTCGCATACCGGGATTCTATGACGACGCGCACGGCCCTTCCGCAAAAGATCTCGCCATTTTTGACCGAATGTGGGTCAATAACCTGGCATACGAAGAACAACTGCGCAACTTGTATGGAATCCGTGAGTTTGCCGGGGGTCGCCATGGTGCAGATCTCTTGCGCTCTGTTTTTTCCCCGACCTGCAACGTGCAAGGGATGGGCAGCGGATATCAGGGAGAAGGCAGCAAAACAATTGTGCCCAGCGAAGCAAAAGCGAAGATTGACTTTCGCCTGGTGCCCGATCAGGATCCTGAAGACATTTTTCAAAAATTGCGCGGATATCTTGACAATCAGGGATTCCAAGATGTCACGACGACGATGATGGGGTGGATGGGGCCAGCTCGCACAGATCTCGACGATCCATTGGTGCAACTGGTGGTGCGGACGGGCCATGAGGTCTACGGCGGACTGCCGTCCATCGTCCCCCTGATTGGCGGCAGTAGTCCTGGGTATGCATTTAAGGAGCCTCTGAAGATTCCGGTGGTAACAGCAGGCGTTGGATATTGGGATAATCGCCCGCATGCTCCCGATGAGCATATTCGCATTCAAGACTTCCAAAATGGGATGCGCCATCTTGCCCGCATTCTTGATGGGTTTGCGAAGATGTGACGCATTCGAAGCGGTTTCCGGCATTGGGGGGCGTTTTGCGAAGACCTTATCGATGTTTCACCTCACCTGAACTATTGTAATGGCAAGATACCGCAGCACCTCAGTTGTCCTAATGACTGTCAGCAACTGAGATGGCGGCAAGGCTGGCGGGCGATCGCGTTGCCGCCTTTAAACACGGTTACTACACAGATAGGTACCTCATCGTAGAATCAAAAGGGGGCGGTATATCATGGGATCGGTTTTAGCAGGAATTCGCGTATTGGATGCATCAACGATCATTGCCGGCCCGCTGGCCGCAGGACTTTTAGGAGATTTTGGCGCTGAAGTGATCAAGATTGAACAACCGAAGACAGGTGACCCGATTCGATCCTATGCCCGAACGGCACAGGGTGTTTCACTCTATCACAAAGTAACGAATCGGAATAAGCGGAGCATAACGCTGGATTTGCATAAAGCCAGTGCCCGGAAGCTTTTCACGCGACTGGCTTCGCATTGCGACGTAGTGATAACAAACTTTCGCCCGGTGACCCTAGCCAGCTGGAATATCGACTATCCAGATCTGAAGAGCGTTTCGCCTAACCTCGTCATGCTGCATCTTTCAGCCTTTGGTCGAACTGGGCCGCACCGGGATCGTCCAGGGTTTGCCCGGATTGCTGAAGCGTTTGCGGGTCTGACAGCCATTACAGGCGAACCGGATGGTCCGCCTCTATTTAGCGGATTTCCTCTTGCGGACGGGATCGGCGGCGTATACGGCGCATATTCGGTATTATTGGCCCTATTGCATCGGCAACGATCCGGGGAAGGCCAACTGATCGATTTAGCCCTTTACGAACCGATTATTCGGATGTTGGAGGACATTCCCGCCGTATTTGAGGCAACGGGCATGGTACGCACGCGGCAAGGAAACCAAAACCCCGGTGTGGCACCGAACGATCTCTATCCGACTCGCGACGGTCGCTGGATTGTATTACCAATCTCTACCCAACGCATGTTTGAACGGCTCACCGTGGCTATGGGTCAGCCCGAACTGATCCACGATCCGAGATTTTACGACAATGATCACCGAATAACACACCGTCAGGCCCTTAATGAATACCTTGTGGCATTCTTAGGAACGAAGGATGCCGATGATATGGTCATCTATTTAGAGAGTTACGGAGTTGCGGCAGGCACCGTCAATTCCATTAACGACATAGTCGCCGATCCTCACATTATTGATCGGAAGAACTTCGTATCTATGCGAGATGACGAGTCTCAGTCCACGATTCTCATGCCCAATGTGGTACCACGTCTTGAGAGCACGCCTGGCCATGTCTCGCACACGGGGGAATCACTGGGCGCTTCTAATACCTATGTGTATCGCCAATTGTTGGGCCTTTCAGAATACGACCTGGACCGATTGCACGATGAAGGAGCAATTTAATGCCAACAGGATCACAGAACAGCAAGCTTCCTCGGATAGCCGTTTATCCCGATACTCTTGTCGCACTTTCGGACCAAATTGCCTTCCAGTTGACCTACTTGATTGCGCAAGGAAGTCTGCGGCCAGGACAGCGCTTATGGTCGGTTCGGCAATTGAGTGCCGAGTTAAGGATCAATCACAATACCGTACTTGTTGCGCTTTCGCTGCTCCAAAAGATGGGAATGATTGAGGCGAGCACCGTTCGCGGGTATTATGTATGCGGTCGACAGCGATGGAATGCGACCTGGGTTTCCGCCGTTCGTGACGCAATGAATCTGGCACCCGCCATATTAGACCAATTGAGGGCAGGGAACATTCCCTTACCCCAATTTTTCCAAGCCTTGGTGCTGGCGGAACGCCAATCTTTATCAGAGATGGGAGAAGGGGCTAGCTTGTCTGTGGCGTTCGCGGAGTGCAATCCTGCCAGCCTAGCCTATTTCGGGGACAAACTCGATGCAGTGCTTTCTGTGCGGGTTCAGCGGCGACTGTTATCAGATTTGAAAGGGGATGACAGTATTCCGGATATCGCGGTTACGAACATTTATCATTTGGGAACACTGAGCGAGTGTTACGATGCAGGCAAAGTCGCATTGGTCGGGCTCAGTGTGCGCGTTTCCGACGACACTCGCAATGCCCTGACTCGAATTCCTGCCGCTTCTCGCATTGCCGTCATCGCACCCGCACATTCAGCCATGTCTAATATGGCGATGATTGCGGCTACCGCTGTGCCCACCGGACACGAGATCCTCCCCTTGAATCTGGAAGATGAAGCCGAACTTTATCAGGGTCTATCGCAAGCCGATGTGATATTAATTCACGAAGGCAATCGCAATATTTTAGAAGCGTGGCACAGAAAAAAGTCATTTGTCACCTATAGCACGGAATATGATCCCCTGTCCATCGCGTATTTACAGGAGACCATCGCCAAGATTGTGGGACAACGAATAGGCCCTCGTTAGAGAGCGGAATGTAGTGGCGCTCAGCGACTGATTCTCCCTGGCCGTCTTGAGCCAGGGAGAATCACGACACGCCAGCCGGCCGCACAAAGGGGTTAGATTAGGTTCAACGCAGCTATCTTATCGCACCATGTGACAAATCGTCCCTCCACCGTTAAAATCCCAATTGGTGGGTCGGCGGATCACAATATTGCAGGTAGCATGGGGAGCTTTTTGCCGATAGACAGCCACCCCGGAATCAATGAGCCCTTATAGCATGCTTCGGGGATTTCCTTGAATGTCTGGGCGGGGTACTAACGGTTATTAAGTCGTGCTGATGCACTATGTGCTGTTATATGTGTCGAATCCACTTTGCTGGCTTCCACCTTCTGTGTTCGGAAGTACTCGTCTGGTTACGCTGTTGAGTTATCTTTCTTCACTGTTGCGCAGGGTTCTTATCGTGGCATGGGAGTAATGAGGAAATTCGTTGGCTCCGGCCAGGGAATTTCCTACGACAATATTTTGTTATTTGAACGATTGAGAATGTCCTCGACGTAGCGAAAGTATCGCCGCTCCCACAACAAACCCTAAACTAAGCACCCACAGTATGCCGCTGACAAATACAGACACAGAAAAAAGTCGAGACGCAATCATCATCACAGACGCCGCCACCATTAGCACTACGGTTGCTTTTCTGGCAGTAGGCAATACACGCCACTTATTACGGAAAACATCCATACACAATAAGGTCCTCTCAATCCTCTCACCTGCCATCATATGCTATTTTATTTCCTCTATACGAAAGATTCCTTGTTTCTAAATCCCCGATTCATCCCGGTTTTCCAAGTTTGATTCAATTGACGCTCCCACTCTTCCACGGTTTCGCGATGTCATCACGCCACTTTAGTGTTCCCGGTGTGTCCCGAAGACCATCCGCAATACTATGGAATACCGCGTTCTTTTACGGACGGACCGGATTGTCCTTTGGTCTCGGACCGTCAACCTCGAAAACATTATGGGGTGTTAGGTACTGTGATCACTGAATCATAATCGACTCCAGCACAATATTGGCGAATCGGAACTTAAATCCCCAGTACAGTCAAATGTTGCGTCAGCCAGATCATAGGATAACTCCAAATACCCAACACCACGATAAGAAAGGCTGAGATTTGGCTGATGGCCAAAACGCCAAAACCGGGGTTTTTGGGCAGTTTCATGTTTCCCGATGCAAAAAACGGAAATATCCAGCGGAAGTAGTAGAAAAAAGTGAATCCTGTGACGAGTACAGCACCCAGCCACACAACCGCAGATTCTCCCATCACGGCCTCTACACTGTAGAGTTTGGCAGCCATACCGACCGTCAAAGGAAATCCGGCAAATCCGGCTAAGGCCATAACCAAGGCCACAGCCGGCCATCGACTTTTGGTCTTCAAGGCTCCCACCAGATCCAAGCGGGTAGGATTGTCCTGACCTCCCAAAGCCTGGGCAGCACTGAATACGGCCATGCTGCCCAAAATATAACTCACCAAATACACCCCGGCGGCGCCGACATGTCCGGAAGACAGGGGCAAAATCACAAAACCAACCTGGGAAATGGCGGCATAGGCCAACATCCTCTTCAGCCTGGGTTGACGCCATGCCCCCAAAGCGCCGACTATCATCGTACCCAAAGCAACCACCTCCAATATTCCCCGAAGGTGTGGAATGACAGAAAATATACCGGTGGCCATAAAACGTATAAGCAGGCTTCCGGCTACAATTTTTGGCAATGTCGCAATGATCGTGGTGGCCTGCCAGGGGGATCCTTCATAGGTGTCTGGTGCCCACAAATGAAACGGAAAACTGCCCATTTTGAACAACAATGCGGCCAATATGAGACTCAGTCCGGCAATGAGGGCCGGATTTGACATCTTAGACACCATAATCTGAAGGTTGCCCTGCGTACCGCCGATAAGGCCTATTCCCGCCACTTCGCAGGCGGTAAAAATACTGCCGAGAATAAAGAATTTTAAGAGGGCTTCGTCTCCCACCTTTTGGCGACCGCTATGGCCGACCAATCCATACAGGCCAATATTCAGAGTTTCTATACCCAAAAACAACACGACCCAATTATTCGCACAGACGGCAACCTCTGCCCCGGCCAGTGTCAATATAAGGAGGGTAGACGCTGCGGGACTCGGTTCTCGGGACAAAATTCCGGTCAACCCGAGCCCTGTGATCAGCACCATCTCTTGGTAAATCACATGCACCGGATCCCCATAGATAACCCGTTCATAAAGATGGGGCAAACTGCCCGCTAGCGAAAAAAGAACCATCAACAAACAGATACCTCCCGCCAATATCCAGCGGCTTATATTCGCTCTCACGGGAATCAGTTCCAGAACCATCATAACAATGCACTCGAACCCCAAGACCAGCCACGCGATCATTTCAATCCCCCCCAATGCCAAAGATGGATCCACCATTCGGGAATCAAGCCCACCAAAACCAAGGGAACTGTAAGCCACAAACCACCCCATGATCCAAAGCGCCGGACAGACAAATCGCCACTGGCGGAGACTTGCTCCTCCGATCCGAAACGGGCACGCGCCAAAACGCGGAGCCATGTGGCCGCCATAACCAGAATTCCTGGACCAATGAGATACAATGTAGCCGGAGCATGCTTCAAAGCCACCGTAATGACCCCGAATTCCCCCGGAAAGAGAGCCAGTCCCGGAATTCCCATATACGCAAAGGCCGCTACCGTAAGAAACATGACCAAAAGAGGATCCTTACGGTACAATCCGGGTAAGTCATCTAGTGAGCGGCTCCCCTGCACTTTCTCCACTTCTCCCGCAATCCAAAAGAGCAACGGAGAAGCCAGCCCATGTCCTACCATCACCAACACGGCGGCCTCATCGGAAGCCGGAGTCCCCAAGGACAACGCAATCATCACATAACCCATGGACGCAATGGAACTTTGGGCCACCGTTTGCTTTAAGTCCTTTTGGCCTAAAGCCAAAAGACTTCCGGCCAAAAGTGTGATACCTCCCCACAGCGCCAAAAGCGGCGAGGCGTGATGACTGGATGCGGGCAGCAAGCGGGAAAATAGGAGAAAGCCGTATGGAGCCACCTTTAGGGTCACTCCCGAAAGATACATGGAAGCCGGTGTCGAGGCTTCGCCATGAGTGCGGGGAAGCCAAAGGTGAAAAGGCCATAGAGGAGTTTTGATCGCCCAGGTCGCAAGAAGCAGCAAATAGACGGCCCATTGCACCCACAGCGCCAGATTCTCCTGGGACTGAAAACCCGTGACATGATGAACGACCAAAGTGAGTACCGCGGCCAATAGCATCATTCCCGCTACCGCCGAAAAACCCAGGAAATAAAAGGCGGCGACCCGCCTGTTTTCCCCGCCGTCCTTGCGGACCAACAAAAAGAAGGGAAGGACGGCCATCTCAAATCCTACAAAATAGAGCAAAACATTCTGGCTTAAAAATGCCAGGCTCACACCCACATAGGCCGTCGACAACCAAAATATGGACCCTTTCGACAATGGTGACCACGCATTTTCGCGTCCTGCGGCCAATTGACTGGTTAACAAGACCAATCCGTTTAACCACAGCAAAGGTTGATTATAGTGATTCACCCCGAGAGAAAAGTTCAAACCCAGTTGGGGCCACCATGCCAGATCGATAGCCTCACCCGGAGCCATAGCGAAAAGGGCCAGCAAAAAGTCGGCCGAGGCCATCGTCACAAACGCCAATTTGAGCCGTCTTACAGGCACAAAAGGCAAGATCAAAAGAAACAGACAGGGAACGATCAATAACGCCAGCACAGTCCATAAACCTCCTTTCCAGTTGCCCCAAGTTGGACAATAATAATGGGTCTCTTCAAAAAATTCTTAAGCACAACAGACTTTAAGGATGAATATTCCAGATTATCAAAAGGGCCAAGGCGGCACCGGAGATCAACACATAACGCCTGGCTATTCCCGATCCCCCCCAATGCACTGGTTTTGTCATCCAGGTCGCCACCCAATGTGTGGCCCACACTCCTTGAGACAAGGCATTGTCCAGCCAGACCGCACTCTTTTCCGCGCTGTGCAATAACCTCCACAATACCGAAAAGACCCATCCCGAAAAGAGACGGAAGGACTTATTCCACAAGAAGCCCATTACGGCCCCCAATGCCACGAATAGAAGACTGGGCCATGAGGCGGCAAACGAGATAGCGGCAAGAGACACCCAAGGATGCCAGATAAAATTCAACAGGACCAAAAAGCTTAACACGATGGCCGGCATGAGCATCCACGCACTCACGGAAGTGAGGGGAGCATGAGATTTGACGGCAAATGGCTTAACCAACCGTCCCGTATAGGCCCCTCCCAGAAAAGACAAGGTAAAATCCAACACAATATGCAAAAAGGACCCCTGAGAAATATAAAACAAAGCTTCTTTAGCCAGAAATCCTCCGGTCGGCGGCAACCCGCTGACCCCTAAAGCCCCGATCATAAACAGTACACCCAATTCAAATCCGCTCAAACTCCCTCTCAATTGGGACAAGAGACCGGATTGTGCCCGGTGAGAAGCGATACCCGCAACAAAAAAGAGCAGCGCCTTGTAAAAGGCGTGAGCCACCAATAAAGTCCAAGCAACCTGAGGAAATCCGAGGCCCACGGCCAATACCATCATTCCCAACTGACTAACGGTCGAAAAGGCCAAAAGCCTTTTGGCTTCGTGTGAGCCTATCGCCCCTATTCCCGCCGCCACGGCCGTAATCCCCCCGATGGCAATGAGAGCGGGGAGCACCCCCGGAGTATGGATGAGCAACGGGAAATACCTTATCAAGAGGTACGGTCCGGCCGCAACCATAGTCGCCGCATGAATTAAGGCACTGGCGGGAGTCGGCCCCGCCATGGCATCCAAAAGCCAGGAAAGATTGGGACCTTGGGCGGACTTGGCTGCCACAGCTGCCACTAAAGCCCATGCAATAATCCCGGCACCGTAATGATTGAGCTGTGTTATGGAATCTTGTCCATGCACCACGGAATAGACCACTGCCAGTAAAAAAAACACGTCCCCTATACGCGTCACCATCATAGCCTTGGAGGCAGCATACCTGGCGCTGTGTTGGGTTCGGAAGTATCCCACCAACAGATACGACCCGATACCCATGAATTCCCAGCCCACGAACTGCGTAAACAGGTTCAACCCAAAGACTGTTAAGAGCATGGATCCGGTAAATGCCAAAAGAACCGATTGAAAATACCCCTGCCGGGAATCTTGAGCAAAATATCCCAAAGAGTAGAATTGTGCCAAGGTATTGACCAAAGCCGTTAGCATCGCCATCCATCCGACCAGATGTCCCGTGGCTAACGCCAACGGCAAGGAATAATGGGAGAGTTGCAAAAACATCCAGCCGACTTCCCTGGGAGGGCCAAAGGCTGCGATCACACTTCCCCCCAAAATGACCACCGACAAGCCCGTCATAATCCGAGCCAATATCCTGGCTCTTATCCGCCCATGAAAAAGAGCCCCCGCAATGCCGGCTAGAAGAGGTGTAAAAATGACAAATAACAACATGTTATTCCCTCCCGTCCCCAAGCTGGCTAAATCGACCGACATCGATCGTCTTGTGCCTCTTTGCCAATCTCATGACAATAGATAATCCTATTGTCGCTTCCGCCGCCGCCACCACGATGCCGAAGAGGACAAACACTGCCACATGTTGATTTATCAGGTGTTGATCAACCGCCAATAACACGGTCCAATTTGCCGCCGCCAACAGAATCTCGACACCCATGAACATCAGAACGGCTTGGCGATTTTTGATCACAACCCCCAGTCCAAAGAGAGCCAGAATCAGAGCAGGGAAATAAGTCATGGCGTCTTTTCTCCTTCTTGGGTCATGACAATGGCCAGAGAGGTAATTAAAGCCAACAGCAACAATACGGCCAAAACTTCCAAGGAGAACCCCTGCCTTATCAAAAGAGCCAGACCCAGAGTCCGCCCGGAAATGATGGGAGCGTGAAGGGGATACGTACGAAAAGCCAAATAGCCGGCCAAAGGAGAAAAAATCCAAGCCATACCCCAGGCAGAAGACCAATCCATTGATGTCTTCCCTGCCGGAGTCAACATCACGACAAATAAGACCATGACCAGCACTCCGCCGCCATAAACGAGAATCTGAATCCCGGCCAATACAGGACTTTTCAATTCCCAAAACAACACGCCCACACCCACCATGGTTAAAGTCAACAGATAGCCGGCCAAAAGAGGTCTTTTGGCCAACATGACGCCCACGGCGCAAGCCACGGTCACGGCAGTGCTCACTCCATAAGTGACGGGCATGAGGCTCACAAAGATCCCTCCTTCTCGCTCTTTTTCGTGTAACTCAAATCCTTTAAAGTCCACACCAACTCACGACGGGTTGCGGACGAAATTTCGAACTCGGGTCCCATTAACAAACACGTGGGGGGACAAGCTTCGACGCACAAATTGCAGAACATGCAGAGGTTGTAATCAATATCAAACTGTTCCAAAACAAACTTGCGATCTTCCCCGCGATATCCTTTAATCGTGATGCAATCCACCGGACAGACACGATCACAGGCATGACAAACCACACAATCTTCCGCTATGAGTCGGTGCGCTCCCCGAAATCTAGGGGGAGTCGCCGCCCTTTGGTCCGGGTAGGGACGGGTAATCGGACGCTTCAAGAGATGGGATGCCGTCACCTTAAGTCCATTTGCCAAACCGCGCCCGATTTGCTTGACATGCACAGGAACTCCCTCCTTAATCTGTTGATTTTTTCCTTTCTGTTGCACCACTTTTTTCTTTTCACTCAAAATCGCCTAGGCTTCTCAAAGATTCCATACGCATATCCACAAGATATTCAAAGAAGTCAAGGGAATCAGGACTTTCCACCCTAAAGCCATCAGCTGGTCGGCCCGAATACGGGGCATTGTGGCTCTAAGCCAGATAACAACCGAAACCATGATCATAATTTCCGCAGCGAGCAGCCAAGGCGTACCTGCCCCCAGATAAATCACCGCCACGAGCCAGCACAACAAGAGAAGATGCGCATATTCCGAAACCACAAATAGGGCAAAGCGGACCCCACTGTATTCCACGTGATATCCCGCCACCAATTCCGATTCGGCTTCAGCCAAATCAAAGGGCGGGCGATGGGCTTCAGCCATGGCCGCTATGAAAAACCCGATGGCTCCCAAAGGTTGCGTCAGAATATAGGGCAGACGATGCTGCTGCCAGGCAGCTATTACATTGAGATTTAATGATCCCGCCGCCATTGCCGGTCCCAAGAGAGCCAAAGTCAGGGGAATTTCATAACTCACCATTTGCGCCGTGGCCCTGAACCCCCCCAGCAAGGCGTATTTGCTATGTGACCCCATACCCGCAGCCAAGAATGACAAAGCCGACAAACTCAATATGGCCGTAAGATACAAAATTCCGATATTAAGACGCGGGTCCAATTGCGGCAACGCCGCAAAGGCCATAAAAACAGGCAGAAATGCCATGACCGGCGCGAGCTTGAATAGCCAGAGATTGGCCCCTTCCGGCACCGTGTCCGACTTGGACAAAAGCTTGATGATATCCGCCAAAGACTGCCACAATCCTTGCGGGCCTACACGGTTTGGTCCCATGCGAACCTGCAGTCTAGCCAAAAGGCGCCGTTCGTACCACAACAAAAATGCAGCCATACCGGGAAGGAGCATCCCCACCAAACTCGCCACTATCAGGCTATTCATCGGTCCACCTCCCCCAAAACGATATCGACACTGCCCAAAATGGCGACGGCGTCGGATAGGGTGTGACCAATAAGCAAATGGGACAAGACCTGAAGATTGAAAAGGCTGGGGGGCCGAATTTTCATACGTTTGGCATGAGGAGTTCCGTCACCAACCAAATACACGCCCAACTCTCCCCGAGGCCCCTCGACCGCATAATAGATCTCTTTCTCTGGAAACTTGATATTCTTTGGAACCTTGGCATGGATCGGGCCTGCCTCAATGCCCTCCAAGAACATCGTCAGCAGATCCAAAGATCCTTCCATTTCATCCATTCTCACCTGATAGCGGCTAAAGGTATCTCCTTTTTCGCGACTCATCACAGGAGTCTCGATCTGTCGGTATATCCCGTATGGGCGAGAGTGGCGCAAGTCCCATTTGACCCCTGAACTTCTGAGCATCGGCCCGCTTAAGCCATAGCGAATGGCCGTATTCCCGTCAATGATGCCGATATTTTGCACTCGTTGGCAAAAAATCTCATTCTCATCGATGAGTTGGCGATATTCCCGGACACGGCGGCGGAAATAAGGAATTCCCGCTCGGATTTTCTTCAGCCAAATATCTTCGGCGTCATGGGCCACACCGCCAAAACGCAGATAGGAGTATGTCAATCGCGCTCCCGTCAGTTCCATCAACAGATCGAGAATCATTTCCCTTTCCCGAAAGGTATAGAGGAAAGGAGACAAAGCCCCCACGTCAAGCAAAAATGTGCCAAGCCACAAGAGATGACTCGACAAACGATTTAGTTCCATAACAATGCCCCTGAGCCATTCGACCCGCATAGGCACTTCAATGCCGATCAACGCTTCCCCTGCGCCAATATAAGCCATCTCATCAAACATCGCCGCCAGATAATCCCATCGATCAGGGTACGGCTGATACTGCACTGCACTCCGCCGTTCCGCTAATTTCTCGAATCCCCGGTGTAGATAACCCATATGGGGTGTTACGCCGACAATGCTCTCTCCGCGGCATTCCAACACCATTCGAAAGACCCCATGAGTGCTGGGATGCTGCGGACCCAAGTTGAGCACGAGTTCTTCTTGGGTAATACCGTCTCGTTCCGCAATCATCCGACAACATCTCCTTGGGTCTGGGTATAGTCTTTGCGCAAAGGATGGCCGACAAATCCCTCCGGCAGCAACAATCTTCTGAGATCGGGATGTCCTTCGTAAACCACTCCAAAGAGGTCATAGACTTCCCGTTCCTGAAAGACAAGCCCGGGTATCAAAGGGGTGAGGGAATTGACTTGTGGATCTTGGGCATCCACTGGCACCGACAACATCCGATCTTCTTTGCTGAGATCAGTAAGATCTCTCAGCACATAAATTAATTCCAAACTTGTTCCGTGGTCCACCGCTGTGTGCACCACCGGAAAAATATATCCCTGCTCCAGATATTCTCGAGCCGTTTCAATAAGTTTTTCCGCAAGGACAACGTCTTTGATCATACGTCTTCCTCCTGCCAAAAGGGATAAGTTCGGTTTTGGGCCTCTAAGCGCCGAACAGGGATCGCCGATTTCCCCGTGATTTTTTCTTGCAGTTGAAAAATTCCCCACATTAAGGCCTCCGGACGCGGAGGACAACCGGGAACATAGATGTCGACAGGCACAATGGTATCGACACCTTTGATGACACTGTATACATCGAAGAAAGGACCTCCCGAGGTGGCGCAAGCGCCCATGCTGATAACATAACGGGGCTCGGGCATCTGCTCGTAAAGCCGTCTTAACACCGGAGCCATCTTTTGCGTTACCGTGCCGGAAACAATCATGACATCGGACTGTCTGGGACTTGCCCGAAAGACCATGCCAAAACGGTCAATGTCGTAATTCGATGATCCCGTGGTCATCATTTCAATGGCACAACAAGCCAAACCGAAAGCCATCGGCCACAAAGAAGACTTGCGGGCCCATGCCACCAAATCGTCGAGCAGGGCAAACCCTAATTGTCGTCTTAACCCTTCCTCGGCGGAATTTTCGTGCCGCTTCACTCCCATTTCAGGGCCCCCTTTTTCCAGGCGTACAGCAGTCCGAAAAGCAACAAGACAATAAACACCATGGCCTGAATTCCCAAGAGAGGAGGGATTTTGTGAAAGGCATCGGCCCAGGGAAACAAAACGGCGGTTTCCGCATCAAATAGCACAAACACTAACGCATAGATGTAGTAACGAAGATATTGCGGCATCCAGGTATCACCCTCGGCTTTGATGCCGGATTCATAGCTTTCTTCGCTCGCACCACGGCCGGTCGTCTTCTCTCTCAACAACCCTCCTATCCGCTCCATAGAGAAGGGGATGATAAGACCTAAAGCCAGATAGATCAAAATTGTACGGCTAATGAGCACAATACATCCCCCTTTTTGCTTGATTAGCATCAATTGCCACACTATACCCACAACTTCGCAGAAACTTCGTCACGAGGTTCTGTTTAGTTCTTAGTGACTATAACAATTGCTACCATATCCTTGATGAAGTTTATTGAAGATGGTAATGTGTCCCGACTTAAAATGCAATACCAAATAAAATTTCCCCTAAAATGGCCGTTTTCTTACTTGACTTTCTCGCAGGTTATTTTACTATATATCATAACCATTTGGCTAGTTCTTCGTGATTAGTACTATTTTCTCATGAGCTGAATGGATGGAAGGGTTCTACCTTCCGAATTGGCTGAATCCTCTGGTTTTAAAGATATTGTGTCGATCGTGCCTTGACAGGCTCTCGGTGAAGAGCTGACCCGATGGGGATAGATAAATATGATGCCCCAAGTGGTGGAAGACGGTAACGATAAATTGGAGGTGGATACATGCTCAAATCCCGCGAAAAGAACCCCAATAGAAAATTCGACTGGGGATTTCTTTGTATCGGCGCCGTTCTGGGGGGATTGTTGGCTCTGGGCATTGACACCCATACCCCCGATTTACTGTCGGTCGACGTCATGACCATTGCACTGTGGCTGAGTGTGGGTGCCGCAATGGTTATCAGTCGTTTTAACCAAGGGAGATGGGAATAATGGCCACACCGCAACAAGTATCACGCCAAACCTCTCCCTATGCCAAACCGATTTACAAATGGTTGGACCGTTTAGCACCCATCGGCCTCGCGCTTTTTATGATGGCGGTGTTTGTGGACTACTCTTGGTGGATGCTTAAGTCCCCGACCCACATTGCCACCTGGCGCAGTCTGATTTTCTTCGCCATTTGGATCCCGACCACCTTGTTCTATGTCATCATGGCCATTCGGGACATAGCTAAGAACTGGAGCGGCCGCTGGGAATTTGCCGGACCGAAAGAAAGAAATCCGCAGGCAGATACCCTAGGAGTCCAAAAGGCCGAGATGCAACGAGACTTTTTTCGCTCGGTGACGGGGAAACGCTATGACTTAACCCAGAATGCCTTCTTTCGCTGGTTGTTTCATCGTCGCTGGTACCAATTTGCGGCCCAATTGCCCAATGTGATTATTTTCAATATTGTGATCATCGCCGGTCTCGTCGGCGTCGTGAACCCCAATCGCAACTTCGCCACCGTTATCACTTGGTATGTGTGGTTCGGAGTCTTATTCGTTTTGATGATTGGGGTGGGAAGAGCCTGGTGTCTGATTTGTCCTTTCAGTGCGCAGGCAGAATGGGTCCAGCGCCTGGGTCTCTTCGGCAAAGGCAAAAAACTCTTCACTTTGGGCTTGAAATGGCCGCAAAAATATTCTACTTTGCTAATTTCCGTATTCTTTTTTCTGGGGCTCACCTGGGCCGAAGAATTTTATAATGTCGCCGGTCCCGGCAAACCCGCCTTTACTTCCATGTTGGTGGCGGGAATTATTCTGTGGGATCTCTTCTATGCCCTGACTTTTGAACGACGGTCGTTCTGCCACTATGGATGTCCTTTAAACGGCGTGATTGGTGTAGTTTCCGCCGTTGCGCCCTTTGAAGGATTCCGGGCCAAAGACCGAACATTGTGCAAAACCTGCACCACCAAAGAGTGCATGCGCGGCAGTAACCGCAGCTATGGTTGCGGTTGGTACGAATACCCCGGAAGTATGTCCTCAAACTTTTATTGCGGACTCACCGGTGAATGCTTCAAAGGATGCCCTTACGAAAACATTGGCTTATCCGTCCACGCTCCCTTGAAAGAAGCTTACCAACCTAAAAAGAAGCGCTTCGATTTAGCCTTCGGTGTGACGTTGATGATGGGCGCATTGTTTTTCGAAATCGTCAATGCTACTCCGCAATATCAGGTTTTTGACAATTGGCTTAGTCATCTCACCGGGTGGGTACAAATTGCCAAAGCGCTTGACGGACAGTTGTCGGGCTATCCCAATCCCTTGGATTATCTGGGCATCATTTTCCTGTTTCCGTTGCTGGGTTGGTTAATAGCCAGTGCCAGTTCATGGATCAGCCGAGGACAAATTAAAGCACGGGAACTGTTTACCCGTTACTCTTACGGATGGATTCCCCTCTTTGGTTTAGGCATTTTGGCTCGGCAGCTGCCCAAAGTACTCACCAATGGTCCCACCGTTATCCAGGTCATCTCCGATCCCTTCGGCTTTGGCTGGAACATGCTGGGCACAGCCGATATGCACATGCATGCCCGAAGCTTTGCCTACCACTGGATATTATTTGTGCAAGCGGCTTTAGTTATTATCGGCGCATTGGCTTCCATGTTTGTTACCCAGAAGATTTTTCAACTGGATTTTCGAAACCGTCCCGGTTCCGTAGCGATCAATGTCCTCATGCAAGGAACCATCGTTGTTTTGATGGCTCTTTTGCTCGGCGGATATTACTATATCGCCTTAGTGAATCCCGGACATCCTTTGGCTCCTCCTTTCTAAATTGCCGAGCGAGGTGAATTAAATGGCTACAATTGCAATCGTCAATCATGAACGATGTGTGGGCTGCGAATTGTGCGCCCGTGCTTGTGGGGTTACCCATGCTATTCAACTGAATCTCGCGCACAACTGGGTTGAAGTCACGGAAGATCTTTGCTGGGCTTGCGGAGCATGTGAGAGAATGTGCCCCTTCAGCGCCATTGCCCTGCCTCCTTGGGCAGAAGCCAATAAAGAATTGCGCGACAAGATCTATGCCCAAAACCGCAAACCCAAAAAGTCGCGAGTGGCGGCTCAAGCTTCTGTCGAGGGTGCCGAAGAAGAGGAAGAAGTGTTCGCCGGACAATCTCAATAAGCATTCTCATCGAACGATCCATTGACACCAGTGAAAGCATAAATTTCCCCAGGTGAGGAGGACTGACATTGGCCCACGTTATTACCGATTTGTGTCAAGACACGAAAGACCAAAGCTGCGTGGAAGTCTGCCCGGTGGATTGCATCCACCCGGCCTCTTCCCTGGACGGCGATCAAATGTACCAAGACACACCTCAACTCTACATCGAGCCGGACGTCTGCATTGACTGCGGCGCATGTGTACCGGAATGCCCGGTGGGAGCGATATTCATGGAGGAGGACTTAAGCGAGAAAGACAGGAAATTCATTCAAATCAATCAGGATTATTACGACAAGTTACGGAGGTGATATCCATGGCGATAGATGTGGAGATAACTCCCAGCGCATCCAAGGCCTTGTTAAAACTGGCGCAAAACCCCTTAGCCGGCTATATCCGAATTTCAGCCGGATCATCCTGCGGCTGCGGCAAAGGCGGATTCCAGATGCAATGGGATGACAACAAACGGTTTACCGATACCGTCATCAAGACCCAAGGGCCTAAACTGGTGGTGGATCGGAACGCAAAAACTCAGCTTAATGGAGGAACCATCGACTATTCCGAGGATCCCATGACGCAAGGGTTTCACATTCTGAGTCCTCAACTGGCATCCGGGTCAGGTTGCGGCTGCGGCGGTTCTCACTAATCTTTCGTGTATTCGTCACCTCCGAAGGGCCTTCTTGATTTTCGGGAAGGCCCTTCGGGCCGTTTTATGATCCATGACAGAGTTTTGTTCGTATTCTCTTGATCAAATCCCACTGTAAAAGTGGCGGTTGCCATTATTCCGATCGCCGTTGTCCGGGACCAAAATAAAGATTTCTTTGTCCAGGAATTATACGTGAGAGAAATCACGTATTTTGGCCTGGAACCATGCTATCCTCGATTGGGAAAGAACGAAGAGGAACCGGGAAAAAAGACATCCTGACGGACTCTAGGGTGCAGGGAAATCTCGCTGAAAGGCTAAAGGAGGAAGCGATGTGCCTTCCCTTGTTCTGAACTTTGATCACCTATCCAAGAGATATGGTACGCTCTGGGCTAATCGCGATATACATTTGCAGGTGAAAAGCGGAAGCATCGTGGGCATTCTTGGACCCAACGGAGCCGGGAAAACAACCCTATTACGACAACTGGTAGGTCCGTGTCGCACTACTCAAGGCCGCATCAAGCTGAACGGACGACTGATCGTTCCCGGCCAGGCATGGGTGAAAAGCCAGATCGCTTATCTCCCGCAGCATCCCTTGGCTCTGGGTGACTTGACCGTAGAAGAAGCTATCCGGGCCACTGCACTACTGCGAGGTCAGTCGGGGCCTGGAGCTCGCCTTCAAACTCAAAGAGTGATGGAGAACCTGGACTTGACCCCCTTAAGAAACCAGTTGGTCAGCCGACTCTCCGGTGGAGAACACCGATTGGTCGGCATTGCGACGATAGTCGTCGCCCCCACTCCCGTCATTGCCTGGGATGAACCCACCAATGAATTGGATCCCTTAATGCGTCATCAAGTGTGGAACATGATTGAAAGTCTGAAGGATCCCTCACGCATAATCTTACTCGTATCTCATAATGTACTGGAAGCAGAGAAGGTCTTGGACCGGGTGTTGATCATGCATCATGGCAGTATACGCCACGATGGTTCACCATTGGATTTACGGCAAAAAGCCGGTGACAACTTAAATATCACCATCCGCGTGGCTTCCGGATCCGAAGGACTCCTTCGGATCCAAGAAGAATTGGCCCATCAGACGCCGGTCGTCACTTGGCATGACAACAAAATTCAGTTCACCCTCTCCCGCATTCCGGCATTACATCTCCTGGCCGGTTTGTTGCATGAGCCGGGGCTCATCGAACAAGTTGAGGTCAAAGAACCGACCCTGGAAGACGCATATCTGTCTCTTCGCCAAACCTGGAATCAAGATCACAAGAGCCGGGAGGAAGAAATGCCATGAGCAATTCGGGACGAGCTTCTTGGGATGTCATGTTCCGTGTTCTCATGCGAATGCAATTTGCCAGGCTTCGGCGGAACTGGCGTCCCTACGTCATCGTCAGTGCCGTTATGCCGGCAGGCATTGTCTTATTGCTCTATTTCGTCAACGATCCCAGCCTAAAGGCCGGGGCTTGGATCTGGACTCCACCGCAATTCCAAGAACCTTTGCAGGCGCTTGGCTTTGGCTTCAGTATCCGACCCATCAGGGGCTGTTGACAAAAGCCCCGTCCCCATCCAGTCCTGCCGAATGAGGAGCGTTCGTAAGGTTACATTTCGGGCCCCCACCAAATCGGCGTGGAGGGTGAAGCCACAATTTTCACAGCGGAAAGTTAGCCCCTTTCCCGGGCGGTTCTTATCGGAGACATGTCCGCAGTTCGGGCACCCTTTCGAGGTGTAGTCCGCATCAACCTTTATGGTGAAGCCCCCGACGACTTGCGCCTTGTAAGACAAAAACGCCCCCAGTTCGGCAAACGCCCATTTCGCCCTGCGTCTACGATTCCTCTTGCCCCTCACTGCGGTCCTTTCCCGAATACGGGTCAGATCTTCCAGGCCAATCAGGAACCCCGGCTCCACAATGGCTTGGGCAATTCGGTGGTTTACGTCGGCCTTAAACCGTCTCTCTCGCAACATCAATTGGCGTAGTCGCCTCTTGGCGCCCCGAGTGCCTTTTGACTGAAGACGTGAACGCACGCGCTGAAACGCCTCGCCCTTGTGACGGATAGCTCCCCCTGGGAAGAATTGTGTCGTATTGCCGGGGGTGGTGGTCACCGCCAGATACCGTTCTCCCAAATCCGCACCCTTAATGCCTTTTAACGATTCCGGAGTGGGGTCCGGTGTTTCTACTGCCAAGCTGACCAACAGGTAGAACTGCTGGGTCCTGGGATCACGCCAAAGTTTGGCGGCACCCAAGGTGACTCCACCCGAAGAACCCTTTTGGATCAAGTCAAGGTGCTTTGTGTAGCCTTCGTAGCTAAAAACCACCGGACCCTCCAGTGTCGTGATGGACACCTGTTGCCCGGCCTTAAACCGATAATCCCGTTGATAAGTAAAGGTGGTGGTATTCGCTGTGAAGACAGGAGCTTTGTCCAAACCCTGGTACCGCTTCTGGGTATAGCCGCTCTTTCGGTGGGAAGCATTGTGTTTGACCTTGGTCCACAACCCTTTGAAGGTGGCGCCCACTTGTCGCGATACCGAACAAGCCAGTTGGGAAGGCAACGCAAAACGCTCCCGCAGTGCGGGATAGACCAGTCCGTGGAGTTTCACCTGATTGGACATCTTACCATTCTCGAAGGCCACCCGGCTCGTATAGTTGAGGGCGTTTTGATAGGCCCTGGCGGTATCCAGGAGTCTTTGACCGGTCTCGGATGTCGTATGCAGTTTGAGCTTGGCAGTCAGTATGGTCTTCACAGACTCATTTTACTACTACGCCACTAAGAACTCAACTCAAAGAGAGGGGAACCGCGCGGAAACCCCGACGTTCAGGCCGGGGTTTCCGCGCCGTGAGATCGGATGAAGATATCCGCTTGCTCTCAGAAGCTGCGAAACCTTCATTCGCAAAGGTGATAAATAATTTGCATCGTCGTCACAGCAAATATCACATCATGCCAAGGTTCAAGACTTTGCGCTTTTTGGGAGGAGCCAGGTTTTCTGGGTTGTGGGATTTTATTGCGCGTCACATAATGGAATAGATAAAGATGTTATAGAAGAAATTTTCGGTCAGTCTAGGGGTTCAAAAGAATCAAGCCTGTCCTTGCCGAGTCAACAATCCCCAAGCAGCAGTCTGTGGTTTAACACCATGAGAAAAGGCGGGAGGACATAGCTGCAAATGGTTTCAATCGACATTGATGGGGGCAATATGCGCTGTTGTTTTGAGATGGTGGCTGCATGAGTGAGGCGGAAGTTGATATCACAACCCGTCTTTGGACGGCACTCGGAAAGCATTATCCTCATTGGGAAGTCAATTCAATGGGGATAGCTGAGCGGGGTTTAGAAGCCTTAATATTCGAGGTTCAATCTAACAGACACGGAGCTCTCGCTATCCGGGTGCCGTTCATGCGGATTGCAAAAAATCCCAATGATCCGGAGGTAAATTACCGTCATGTTCTGCAAAAGGAAGCGGCTATTTACGAATTGCTCAATCAAAAACAGTTTGGCGCTGCCCCTCGGTATTTCGGATTGGTTAGCGATAACCACATCGATTTTCTTGCAACGCGGTTTGTCAGTCACGATGACAGCACTCCCAATAGTTATTCCTTAGGACAAATCTTAAGACAGTTACACGACATCGATCTACCCGAGACCATGCCTTACATATTGATTGGAAGTGATTTTGCCGAGCATATATGCCGTCGCCTCGATCAACGGATGTCCTTCATCCGGAACTGGTCCGACAAAGTCCTGCCTTTACCGGATCGATCGGATGTCCTTCGTGCATTGGCACCAGTCAGTTCACGGAGAAGTCTGCTGCACATGGACTTACGGCCGGAAAATGTGCTTACCTGCCGTGGCGCTATCCGTTCGCTGATAGATTGGAGTAATAGTGCAATCGGTCATCCTGCGGTAGAGTTTGCTCGGCTTAGGGAGTATGGGCTACTCAACGACCAGGTTCTTAAGGGATATGCCTGTAACCCTCTTGCTCAAGTAAAAAAGGCTACCGAGCTCATCTTGCGGCTGGACACAGCGGTTATGCTGGGCAATTGTATTTTTGTACGAATCACCAAATGCTACGGAAGCAAAGAAACAACTTCGACGTATAGAAACGTTACAACAAACATTGGCGAAGGTTCTTTAAAGATGTCGAGGGCTAGCTTATCCCGGTTTTTTATTATCCAAATCCAATGATTTGTCTATAGGAAGAATTAAAGTGGAGTGCAAAGGGGGAACCAAGGTCAAGATCCCCATGTGTGTGACCCTATGGGTGTACAATGGATTAATACCGACGATATGCTTCGCAGGTTAAGAATTCAACTTAAATATATGTAATATTGAACAATAGACGGTGAACTATCTGACAAGTGAAATCCCGGGCAAACTTGCCTATTCTCAAAACGAATGGATCGTCAACGAACCTTCCTAAGCTGAAAAAGTCACCCCGTTTGTGGGTTTGATTAGCCGGGTAAAGCATGTCAGAATGCTAAAGTTTGCGGATTGCGCAGGGCTTTATGATGAAAATCATGGACACCAAGCTGTATACATTGAAGACATTGGGAAATGCACTATCCCGTATTTCGCACCCCGACCAAATGTTTATCTGTAAGAATATGGTTGACGATCAGGTTGTGACGGGCATCAGCTCTGTTTGAAGGACAAGAATGAATCTATAAATAGTCAGAATATTCCGCAAAGGAGAAGGAGGCTTCCGTGACGAATACCTGAAGTATGAAAACACCAACGCATTCCTGTGAATCACCCCAGTTTCTCTGTGCCCAGCCGATGGGATGGGCGGCTGCGGCCGCCCGAGTCGCAGACCGTATCGGGCTAGTGAAGTGGCTCAATGCTCGAGTGGCCTGGGATCCGGCCCAATGTCACCGGTCCCCCGGTCTTCGTGTGTGGGCTCTGATCTTGGGGTTTTTGATCGATCCCTGTGCCTTATATCGCATGGAAGAACTCTTTGAGCCCCTCGACTGTGAAGTTCTGTTCGGAGCAGGGGTCCAGGCCCACGATTTCACCGATGATGCCTTGGGCCGAGCTTTGCTGAAGCTGCATGCGGCCCACCCAGCGGCCCTGTTCGCGGACTTGAGTACGCATGTTCGGGCCGTCTATGACCTGGAGGAGGCCCCAGAAGTCCATGCTGACACGACGAGTTTGACCTTGCAAGGGGCCTATGCGGCGACGAACAACCCCATCGGGACGGATCCGTCCCCCACCACGGCTTTACTCGCCCCTCCTCTCACGGCAAAGCCGTGGTGGGGCTATAACAAAGATGGCCACCCGGACTGCAAACAACTGGTCTTAGGCGCGGTGACGCGCCCCGACGGCATTCCCATCTGGGTCGATGTCAATGATGGCAATCTCGATGACACCCGATGGGACCGTCAGGTGTTAATCGCACTGAGAGAGTCGTTGACGCGTTTCCCGGACGTGCTGTTTGTGGCGGATTCCAAACTGATTAATGACGAGACGGTGGATCAGATGTACCGGGAATCTATCCACTTTGTGTCCCGTCTACCTAATACCTACACCTTGACAACCACGGCCAAAATGGCTTCAGCTCAAGCCCCATCGTCGAACTGGACCACCGTGGGACGCCTGGCTCGGCGCCCTGAGGGCGCCTCTTATCGCATCTGGGAAACCTCCGGAGTGGTAGCCGGGCATACTCACCGCCTGGTTGTGGTCGAATCCTCGGCGTTACGGGCTAAAGCGGAGGCGAGTATCACCCATGATCTGGAAACTGCTGCGGTGCGGCTGGATCACGCTGCGCGAAAATTCAGCCGTCAACGCTTTGCTTCCGAGGCGGACGCGCACCAAGCATGGGAGACCTGGCAACAATCCCAGTCCGCTCTGAAGTGGTGGGCCGTGCAGGCCACATTGATCACCGGATCCCGACGGCGGCGCCGTCAGGGGGGTGGTCCGTTAGAAACGGTCATCGAGTGGGCCTGGGTGGTTCAGCGGCAGACCGTACAGCAGGCATGGGTGGAGCAGGAGCATCTCAAACGACGGACTTTCGTCCTCATTGCCCACGATTCCCACCGAACCGCTGAGGAATTGCTCGCAGCCTATAACCAGGAATGGGTAGTCGAAGGCACGCATGCCACGCTCAAAGGGCCTCTGACCGTGGCCCCGGTTTTTCTCAAGGATCCGAGAAAACTCACAGCCTATGTGTATGTCGTCTATATGGCCTTATTGTTATGGCATGTGATGCAGGCCGTGGCCCGGCGCAATGCCTTACGATGGGGTGTGTCGTTGCCTTACCCCAATGGTCAACTGCAAGAGGCTCCCTCCACCAAACGGATCAAAGAACTTCTCACGCCGATCACCCTCATTCGTTATCGGCTTCAGAACCAGACGCATCGAGTCCTGCAGGACCTCACAGGGGTTCAACGCCTAACCTGTCTACTTTTGGAAATTGAGCCACGACAGCTAGCTGTCGTGCCCTCAGGATAACCAGAAAAAGGGTTGACGCTTGAGGCTGCAGCAGGGTGCGAAATACGGGACTATATAAATCGTCGGCACCTTTCCATAGGCCGCGACACGTGTCATGCTGTCCCCGCCACGGGATCCGGACACACAAACAGGTACCGAGTCGGTGAAGTTCACTGCCGTGCCTTATACTCAAACGGACATTTTCCGCCACAAATTTGGCATTTGCGCCCGGTACCGACACGACGCCGGGATTTTTATCGAATTATATGATGACATTATTCCTACAGCACCAAAGACCTCCCAGGGAATATTGGTCCCGAAATATGGGAACAAAGGATTTGGTGCAAGAAAAACTTTGCTTTGGAGAGGCGGAAACTATGGCAAAAATTCTGGTCACGGGTGGAGCCGGCTTTATTGGACACGCTCTGGTAAAGCGGTTGCTGGAAAAGGGTTTTGAAGTTACCGTGGCAGATTTGAAACCCTCAAGACATTCCAGTGTACAACAAATCGTGGGAGACTTGTTGGATCCCCAGATTCTCAAAACCAGTCTGAGACCCGGAACAGATGCTGTTGTCCATTTGGCGGCATTCACGTCGGTTCTCAAATCTCTGTCTATACCCTACCATGTGTATGAAACCAATTTAAAAATGACGATGGATTTGTTGGAGCAAAGCCGGCAGGTTGGGGTGCGTCAATTTCTGTTAGCCTCTTCCAATGCGGTCGTCGGCAATGTCGGATCTGTCCCTATTCATGAAGAAATGGTATTGAAGCCGCTCACACCTTACGGTGCGACTAAAGCCGCATGCGAAATGCTGTTAACAACTTATCAGCATGCCTACGGCATCCAAGGTGCATCCTTGCGCATGACCAACGTCTATGGGACAGGTATGATGAACAAGGACAGCATGATTCCTCGGTTAATGCGCACTGCTCTCGGTCAGGCTCCTGTTTATATTTACGGAAACGGAGAACAAGTCAGAGACTATATATTTCTGGACGATGTGGTGGAAATCTTCCTCATGACCATCGAACAGGGTCTGAATGGACCCCTGACTGTCGGATTCGGCCGTTCCGTAAGCGTTAATGCCTTGGTAGATATGGCCCGAAAGGCCACCGGAACCCCAATTCCGGTTGATTACGTCGATCCTAAACCCGGTGAGATGCCGGCCGTAGTCGTCGACACCGGCAAACTCCAAAGTCTGGGATTAACACCACGAGTCGATCTACCGGAAGGTTTGAAACTCGTGTGGGAGGATTTTAAGCATTTTTCCTAAACCAATGCCTTTTTTGGCTGACCACCCACAATATCAAAGCGACCAGGAACCCGGCGAAAGAGAGGAATAAACCTTGATCCAGCCCCGGTTCCCGGTACTGAAAACTGATGCGGGATCGTCCCTTGGGCACTTTTACGCTTTGAATGACCCCGGGGATTACCTTCATGGTGTGAGTCGTTCTCAAATGGGTAATGCTCGCCGTCCAGCCTGGAGAATACGCCTCACTCCAATTCAGACGCGTGGCACTTGGTGTAGTCACCTCCACTGTCATCCGGTTCGGATTTTGCCCACTGTCTCCGTGAATAGAGTCGACCTTGCCCTGATTCCCAAGCCAAAACCATCCTCGCGCCCGGTTATTATGAAAGACGGCAAAAGACCCCACATGTCCTTCATAACGCCACTGCGGAAAGGCCATGTTGCCCGTCAATGAGGCGTTTGGGGCAAATTGCCGCATTTGACCGGCATTTCCCGCCGCAATGACAGCGTCTACGGGTTTGAGAGCAAATCCGTGAGGAGGACGGATAATGATGGCACTGGTCGAGACGGGAGACGGCAGGTTCAACGTGAGGACAGAATTCACCCAAGAAATTGTCGGTTTATACCACTTCACCTTTCCAGACGAAGACAGCAAAGATCCCACTCGCCACACCCCACGGGAATCTACGGATCGCGAAGGAAAGTTCAAACGCACCTGCTGGATCTTGAGTACGGTGCCGAAAAACCAAGGGTGAGTCTTCGTAGGCCAAGCTGTGTGGGATTTAAGATGCAATTGAGACCAAGAAGCATGACTCGAAACGGGCTTTACGAGCTCCTCGGGCAAAGTAAAGATAGTTGTCACATTCAATTTATTAACCAAAGAACCGGACGAAAGCAACGCCGGATTGAAGGTAGCCTGACGGTGGGCCCCTGTGGCCGTTTGATAACGGGCGGAAAGAAGAGATCCGTAACCTTGAAAACTCTTGAGACCATAAAGCATGTTAAGATCCGGCTCATTTAACGCCTCAACTTGGGGATAATGGCCCAAGTGGGGATCATAGATCCCGTAACGGCCACCGGTCCCCACAATCGCGGTCATCCTCGTGGATAAAGAGGGCCCCCCCGTGGCCACATTTATCGGCGGAGGATTTAACCAATATTGTCCTCCCGTATAGAGCCCTAGGTCAATAATCGTAAATATTGTCACAATTTGCATCCGCCGTTTGGGGGACAACCAGGGTAAACCGAAATAAATGACGAGAGCCATCACTCCCAGCACGAGACCCAGAAGAATATAAATAACAAGATAGCGGACAATTGAGGGGTTTGTACTTATACCTATGTGAAGACACAAGAGAAATAAGGCGGCAAATATTACCCCGGGCACGCCCATTCGCCATGACATCTTTCTCCTAAGGCCTCGTTCCCTCCGGATTCCGTCAAGCCAGTAGGCAAAAAGTGCCACCAAAGACGCGTCGACGATAAAAAGATTGCGATTTTGTGCACGAATGCCGTGATAAAAGGGTAAATGATAGAGAATGGTTTCCAAAGGCGTAAAACGACCCGCGCTCAAAAGTGCTCCCACAATGCCCCACGTATAAAACATGGCCAATTGCCAACGATCTTCTTGGCGCCATTTAGACACCGCTAAAGACAACGCCGCCAAAATGGGCAAAAGACCGACATAACCGCTGATTTCCGGCAAGTTAAAAGTTCCCGTATAGTTGATAGGAGCCGGAAAGCGCGAATACCCTCCGTGTATATAGGGCCAGAAAAAAAAGATCCAGGATATGGGGGGCAAAGACATGGAGCCAAAAGTCGCCAAACTAACACTGTGACGCTGAGAAATATGAATAAACGCCAGCCCCGGAACCCACTGCACGGCTCCTATCAGAAGGGCCAAAATGCCCGCGGCTGCAAAAGCCAGAAGAGAAGCCCAAATCCTTGTCCGAGAACCGAACAGAGCATAAATAGCTGTCATGGCCGCAAAAACCGCGCCAAACGCCATGGGTTCAGGGCTTCCACTAAGAATGACCAATCCGGCAGATACTCCCAGATATGTCATCCATTTTAGGCGCTGGGACCATGTATCCGATTTCGTCAGCCGGATGACAAAAAAGGCGATCCAACCCACCCACGCCACGCCTTCGACAGTAGCTAAATGCACCATCTGAGAAATCATGAAACCGGAAAACCCATACGTTGCCCCGGCTATCCAACTGGCCCACCGCGATCGACCCAATTCTCGCATCAAAAAATAGAATCCACTCGAAGCCAAGGTATATAAACCGACGAGTGTTAAAGTCCAAGCCCATGCTCCCGGCAATACAACAAAAAGCCAGGTCAAAGGATAAGCCGCACCGGCGTTAAAACCGGCCAATAAGGGAACACCGCTCCAAATATAGGGATTCCACGCGGGAAGATGACCTCTGCGAAGCATTTCCCCGACATATTCCCGCAGCGGATAATTTTGGATGAGATTGTCGCCGTGAAGTGTCGAAACTCCGGGTTGAAACAACCCAAACAAAATAAGAGCAATCATAGCCAAAGACGCTGTCGCCCAACCGTCAGGGTAACGGCGGATTGACCTCTTTACCCGAGGTATCATATGGCCCGAAGCCAGCTTTTAAAGATTACGCGGGCGTAATGATAAGCATAGAGAAGATTGTGGCCTTTTTTCGTTTGTCCCGAATTTCTCGGATACATGGAAGCGGGTCTCTCGATAACTCGGAAGTGCTTTCGAACCGCCAAAATTAACAATTCAGCCGCATGATATTGATCCTCGCTTAAAGCCAGGCTCTTGAGCACCCGTGCTTTGATGGCACGAAATCCGTTAGATGAGTCGGTAATTCGTTGGCGCAGTAACACCCCGATCAGCCAGTTAAACCAATAAACTCCCATCACCCGAATCACATCATCCGTCACATACCGGCCCATACGGCGGGATCCTTGCACATAATCGGCTTCGTCTCGCAGAATCGGTTTGACCAGCCCGGACATTTCTGACGGATCATATTGTCCATCCGCATCCAGGGTCACAATATACTGGGCCCCGTGCTCGATAGCGATGCGGTAACCCACGCGTAGAGCCGCTCCCTGTCCTCGGTTAACGGACACATAAGAAACAAAATCACCATGCTCTCTGACCACCCTATCCGTTCCATCCGGACTTCCGTCTACCACAACCAGTACCGAAACCGCGGTGCCGTCAATATTCCGGGGAATATTGTCAAGCACTCTGCCGATATTGTCGACTTCAAAATAAGCGGGAATAACGACGGTAACGGGATGGAATACGGTGCTCGGATATTCCCGTTTAAAATCTGCCAACGCTTCCTGATCCACTAATTGGTTGATGATATTTAACGTTTTCCCTGCTTTCACGTTAGCCGCCTTCAAAGCGGAGTACAATATCACCGTAACAAGGATTAAGAATAAGAGCAGGCCATCAACCAAGTGCAGATTATTGGTGGAAATAAATTGCGATATTCGTCCGGCTTCCATCGTCATGATCAAAAGTACTGCCACCAACACCCATTGCTTACGGTTTCGCCAATCTCCCGAAAAGCCCATTAACCCCAACGTCAACACCGTCAAAACCAAAAACATCACTCGCGTCGCAAGCATAAACGCATCCCTCCTAGGTTCCGGTTTTCCGCAAGGCCCCGTACCCTGGCCAAATTCGAGCCAGCATAAATATGCCTCCAATTGCAGAAACGTAAAGCAGATTCAATATTTGGAATCCGAGGCCCAAAACCAGAGCTTCTTTCAATGGCACGCCCACTAAATGGAGGCCCAATGTCCACCATGCTTCAGATGTGCCAAATCCTCCCGGGCTTTGAATCGGAATAACCATCAATAGCGAAAAAAACATCATGGCGGCAGCCAAATGAAGAAATCCCGGAGAATATCCCATGCTTCCGGCAATCAAATCGTAAAATAATGTGCTGGCTAGCTTAATGCCGAGAGTCACAGCCGAGATCACGAGCAGATCCCGCCACGAGAGACGTGTGATAATCTCCCGAGATTTTTGGGCCGTTGCCAGAAGGCGTCTCCCCCACCCAGGAAGTCTCAGGCGGGCATTCAAATGCACAGGATCAACGAGGCGAATCACTCCCACTGCGGCAATAACGGCAAGGGCCGCCAATATCAAAGCCGTTCGCACCAACTCCCACCCCTGGGCAGGAAGCAACCAAAGACCAAACAGCAAGCCCAACAGAACTGACCAGCCGACATCAAACAACCGGGAGCCCACCGCCAACCCCAGACTAGACCCGGTGCTTAGCCCGAAAGGTTTGAGATAGACCGGAAGCATTAACTCTCCCAGTCCTCCCGGAAAGATCGTGGAGGTCATGGAATAAAGGGCGGTGGCTCCAAACCAGCGGTATGCTCGGGACGAAAGCGGGTTTACCGGCGTTAGCGTTCTTGCCATCAACCCGAAACGAAGGGTTCGCATTTCCACAAACAGAATCTGAAACAGTAAGGCGCCTGCCAGTATCGGCAACGACAAATGATGCCAGGCCTCCGACACTTTGTCCAGTGGCATTTTGCGTAAGAATAAAAGCACCACGACTCCACTGACACCCAGAACCGCTGCACTCTTGAACCACCGTCCAGGACGACGTTCCGGATTGGCCGTACTAATCATCTCCTTGTCATCGTGGGACCCGCTCGGCTCGTGCGCCCATAGCCGATCAGATTACAGTCGGGATATCCCCCTTCTGAAACTACGCATATTATAGCGAATCGCCGTCTCAGCCCACTGAAGGTTTGCTGAATTCGCACAGTGCGCCAATTGTAATGCATTTTTCCCTTTTCCGTCAATCGCAGCACCCTATGAGATATCCTCCGCTTTTGTCAGACAATTCATGGATATCAGCCCATAAATTACCTGGACTCGCTGCGCTTAAAACCGAACTCGCAGGCTACCCTATTCGTTAGGCACAATTTTTACAAGCCGTCCCGAGACGTTTGGAAAGACGTGCGTCACATCTCGGCACTTCCGGCAAGAATCAACGGGAAAAAGATCCCCTTCAGCCAGGAAAAATTCCCGAACCGCTTATAGGAAATTACCCTAAAAGCGCCCGGGAATTCATTCTCCACCTCGCCAGAGGCTAAACCAAAAGCGAGGTCGACCGAAAATTTGCCGGCTACTCTTTGAAGTCATCCGGCCTATCTTGTCATCACAAATACCTTGCCTTATCCGACCTTCACGTTCATACATTCGAGTTAAGTTAGATTCCCAACAAAGCGGCTGTAGCCACGACCAAGGTAATTCCGGCAATAACAAATGTCGCCGTAGAGGTTCGCCAACGCCTGGCAAACTTTAAAACTGTGCTCATGACCAAGAAAGATACGACCGCAGCCACCGCAATCATGGCCAACGTGGTGGTAATTCCCAATTGGGTCACGGCCTGAATTCCCCCTTGGCCGATAACCAGGGGCACTACGCCGGCTCCCACTAAGGCCAGCACATCTAACATAAACGACAGACGAATAGCTTCATTTGCGTCAAAACCCATCCAAAGTAACGGTGTAATAGTCATTCCGCTGCGACTGATTCCGGGCAGTCCCGCCAAACCCTGCATAAGACCGGTCAGAACCGACGTACCAAATCCGGGAACGGGAGCATTCTCCTTTTCCCGCTTACTCGTATTCTCGACCATGCGTTCTTTGTTTCGCACGACAAATCCGGTAAACAACAAAAGCACACCAATGACCACCATAGCAGCGGACCCGCCAATCGCACTAAAGGCGTGACGTACCAGAATGTAGGCAGGCAGCCCGGTAACGCCCGTAGCCAGTGTGCCAATAAACAAAAATCGCAATAGACGCGAATAATATTGAGTATCAAAGGGACGAACGAGGGCTTTAAATGTCTTAACCACTTCTACGCGAAAGTAGTACACTGCCGCGAAGAACGAACCGAAATTAGCAATCAGGCCCAAGTCGTAGGCATTTTGTACTTTAATGCCCATCACCGTAAAATAAATCGTGATCATGGTTTTGCTGCTTACCGGCAGCCATTCCACCACGCCCTGAATGAGTCCGGCAATCAAGGCAGGTATTAAATAATGATGACTCACGTATCATACCCCTCGAAGAAAAAGTGAATGTTCAGTCAGGTACAAGACAGTACGCACATTACCGCCATCATCATAGCAAAAGCATTCTGAGCCAGCCAAAGGCTTAGGTGCGTCTTAAACTCGAGTATGTTGAGTACTGATCTTCCCGCCGCAATCTCCGTAAAAACGGTCCGATCGTAACGCCTCGACCGTCCCTCATACGATAATCTTCACATATTAACAAAAGATGAGAAGCTCATTATTCGGCTCTCACCAATCTCTCCTCTGAACGGGTGCTTGTCCATCATATATGATGGACAAGCATTCAGTCCATCAAACCGTCAAATCTTTCGCATTCCTCAGTACCTACAAAGAGGGCGTCTACTCCCGGTCGGGGAAATGAGGATAGTGGCCGAGGGCAGTGGGGACGAGGTTGAACCTAGAGCGCCAAACATTACACAAGCTTGTCATCATGGCAGGCAGTTGCTATTATACCTACATCCGAATGCCAAACGACAATAAATTTCAGTTGTGTAACAAAACATCAGTTGCCTCAAGAGGGAAAATAAGATCTCATAAAAACCTAGCAAGGTTTTTTAGAACCGATGACAGGCTTACCTTGCAAGAAATCGCGAAGAACCTATAATATAACTCAGACTCCGCATGTGGGGCGACCACAAATTAGCGATTTACCTTGGGGGAGTTATTTAGCCAGACGGACCCCCCTGAAACCGGTGTTGAATGGGGATTTGCAACATCTCTAAGATGCGCCACACATGCGGTTCCACATGGGTCCATTGATACCATTCTGTCTCCTCGTCCGTCCGGCGTTCCACCCACAAAGTCCGGAGCGCATCTAAGATGACACGTTCGGAGGGTCGTTCAATTTTGCGATGATCCGGCAACTCCAACACGGGTTGATCGATCATGGCTTCTC
>JAKACM010000135.1 GCA_021821465.1 Bacillota bacterium | reverse complement strand
GCTTTTTAATGGATGTGATCGTGATGTTCAGCGAATTCAGCCAAATCGTATGGGTCAGTCTGTCCACACTGATCGCGTTCTTCAGCCTGGCTGCTCTGATTCCCTTCGATCAACGCATCGCACAACAGACGAATCCTCGTGTGTCACGCACCAAGGTCGTGCGTATGAAATATATGCTGGCCGGAATCTTCATCCTGTCGATGATTTTGGGCCTATTCAGCGCTCCTTATGCCCGATTATCCACTCCGGTAATCAATCACTATGTGTCTCATCAGCCGATATTATGGGGATCATGGTGGGAATATGTCGGAAATGCTGTAGTGGAAGCTTTCCTCCTTCTCTTTATGTCCCAAATTATATTGCGCCGTGCTTTTCGCCACGCGGAGCCGATCCAGGTAATACCCAAGATGCAAGAGCGATTGGGCATCATCATGTATGATGCGACTTTTGAAGTCGGACTTGTGTTATATGCATGGTTATCCCTCCTATTGGGTATCACCCGGCAATTATATGGATCCCCATGAGTGCTTCTCAGTTTAGGTGGTGTGATTCTGATGTCCATCGTCTTCCATTTGTGGATATTGGCTTCTCTTCGCAGGTTTTCTTGGGCCCTATTTTGGCATACAGTCTTGACGCAGTTAATTGCCGTGGGGGTATTCGGACTTCTGGTTTTGCGTGAGGGCATCGAAGCGGGAACGGTCGCGCGGGCTCTTACTGTCAGCGTATTTCTCTGGCCAAGCCGTCGCGTTCCCCCGGGCGCTACCAGGAAAAAGTACGGGGCTGATGTGTAAACGTCCTTCCGGAAAACGGATAAACCATTCTTTAGTCCGACTGTGGTCTTGAGCCGACAAGGAAGCACCAGAATTTTAACTCGCCAGGTATTTGGAAGGGAAGTCATGATTTCTAAATACCGGGGATATTGAACAACGAACAGAAAAGATCTTTAAATCTTCCCTTGAAAGGTTAGAATATCTTTAGATGGTTTTGGCGTAGGAGGACAAATCATGACGGAACGCGTTATTGATGTGCGTGGCTTATGTTGAGGCCCCCCAATTATTGCCGCTTCTGAAGCGGTACGTTGGCTGGATGCCAACGACACTTTTGTTCTGATGACCGACAAGTCTTCTGTTATTCGAGACATGGAGGCTTGGGCCCGGATAACCCGGAACCAAATCGTGAATATTGTTGAAAAGGGCGGTGGAGTTCACTTTATTCGTATAAGACGTTTGGCAAGTTGCACCATGTCTCCCCGGCGCACTAATCCGACCTAAGGGACCTTTCACGGATGTGCGCCAAAAATGGCCCTAAAGTCAAGGGATCACGTACGAAAACCTACTCTAAGCCAGGACGACGTTGACGTATTATATTCCCGCATTGCTGATGAATTCCGCGAAATTTGTCAAAGTGGGGGTTTCGCCACCCTCACAAATTCGGTCTCTCTGGGTCGAATTGTCAGGCCAATTCAGGAGAATGATTGCTTGGATGAACGATTAAGGTTGTGAACATGTCTCAAGAATAATAGTCTGGATCGGCTCTCTCATGGGCGACAGAGCATGCTTTTTTCCTGAGTATGCATTATGTGCCCCTTGTGCATTGAAGGAACACCTCGGCGCGAGATTGACCGCGTCTTTCAATTCTCTGACGTCAAAATTCGATACTTGCTAGAGAAAATATGGGCGAATTTCGACAAATTCTCTCGCATTGTGGGTCCGCGACGACTAAACTGGGAGAGGGAACGAGCGTCCCGGAGGATGGCTAGCCTCGAAAAACACGATGTCCGTACTCGCATACCATGCACAACGATGGAATTGGCGGTATCACAAAGACTTAGCACCCTTTCTAATGAGGGAGGCGTGAGGATGTAAGGGAGGATTCGTTGAGTGTCAATCAACAGATTTTGGGGTTCTTTGACGAAAGACATGGGAATTGATTTAGGAACTGCGAATACGGAGGTCTATGTCAAGGGCCACGGTATTGTCCTGCAAGAACCTTCGGTGGTCGCCCAGGATGTCCGTCTCGGTGAAATTATTGCGGTGGGACACGATGCCAAGAAGATGGTCGGGCGAACCCCCGAGAACATTCGGGCCGTTCGCCCGTTAAAAGATGGCGCTATTGCGGATTTTGACACCACCCAAGCGATGTTGAAATACTTTATGACTAAGGCCGCCGCGAAATCGCGAACACGTCACGGGACTGTGGTCTTGGGTGTACCGTTTGGTATCACAGGGGTGGAGGAACGCGCGGTGAGGGATGCCGCTCTTCAGGCTGGTGCACGGGAGGTTCTCATGCTTGACGAGCCCATGGCCGCAGCCATTGGAGCCGGGTTGCCAATTCATGAACCGGCCGGTAATATGGTCGTCGATGTGGGTGGCGGTACATGCGAAGTGGCGATGATTGCGTTGGACGGTATCGTTACAGCCCAATCGATTCGGGTTGCGGGCGATGAAATGGACGAGGCCATCGTTCAGCACATTAAACGAACATACAATTTGATGATTGGGGAACGCACCGCGGAGAACATCAAGATGACGGTGGGATCTGGATATCCGCCCGATCAAGAAGAAACCATTGCGGTGCGGGGACGGGATTTGGTCACCGGTTTACCGAAAACATTGACCATGACAGCGAGTGAAGTTCATCATGCTCTCAGCCAAACCGTGAATACTATTGTCGACACGATTCGTAGCACATTGGAGCAATGTCCGCCTGAGCTCGCAATTGACGTGTTGGATCGCGGCATGGTGCTGACGGGAGGGGGTTCTTTATTACGTAACTTTCGCCGTGTGGTGAGCTCGGAGATGGGTTTGCCGGTTCACCAAGCCGAGGAACCACTACTCACTGTGGTTAAGGGATCGGCAAGGGTGTTGGAGGATCCGCATTATCTCCAAGCCTTGCGGCGTCGCAATCGGCATTGAAGGGCCGATTGCCGGCGGAAAACTGTTGCGTACAGAGTGTGTAATGAGCATCTGTCCTTTTTTGCTGCAAGCTGGAAAATGAAGTGACCCGGAAATCGTAGAGGACAGAGATTAGGTGAATGCCAGCGACCTTCTTGTACGACCAATCAGAGACGAAGGTACCGGCGTGTGCCGTCATCATATTAACGATCGACGGTATGCGAATGCGAGAAACATAAGGATGCCGGTATCACCAGCCCCATATAAGTCGTATGGGTGGCGCACTTGAGATCTGATGCAGATTTGATTCGGGACCTTCTCGCCGGATTTAAAACTGGGTAAACCTCGCCAATTCCCACGTCTTCAAATCTTCTCTGCGGGATATTGGAAGTCCAGATCTTAACGCAACCACAATCAGAGAATCATTGCACGATCACAGTCTTTTTGTACAGTCAGTGCAAGCAATTCAAGGTTAACTGCCACATTGGTGAAGGAATTGGACTTATTTTGGCAAGAGAAGTTGCCAATAGCCTTAGCTTAATCGCTGATGGGAAGGTTAAATTTGGGTCCACGACAGAAATCTTTTAAATGTGAGAGGAGGACCCATGGTGGTCCACCTCCTTTCCCCGGATTGTCTGTAAGGTTTTTCCAATGGAGAGGGATGCAATTAATTGGTGTCGGATGTCACGAAATCGGAACTTGTTGCAATGCCATCCATATGTCGTCAAAATGGCCACGCAGCCTTGGGAGTTACAGGTCGACCGAATGGGGTCAGACTATGGATAAGAGGATGCGTCCCACGCTGAACTCTGTCACAAATGGCATTTCTGATTAAGGTTGTGAGGTTCTAGTATTCCCGGATCATAAGGCGATCATGGCATTGTGTGAAGTGAGGCTATTGAGGGAGAATTGTCGAGAAGATCTCAAGATCGCCGCAATTAATTGATGTGGGAATCAGATGAAAGAGATCATCATCAGGCCATAGGCTTCCCATAACTAAAACCAGTAGAACAAAGGAAGATAACGATGTTCAAGACACTGAGTAATCCCACCAAACTTTTTTTATGGGGGCACCGGGGAACTCGTGTAGGAGCACCGGAGAATACACTCCCGGCTTTTTTACTCGCGTATCGGCAACATCTGGATGGCTTGGAACTAGATGTCCAACTCACGGCTGACGGGGTGGTGGTGATCATGCATGATGCCGACTTGCGACGCACAACGGACCAAGCGGGTCCTGTTCATTCATACGCTTGGTCAACACTCAAGAAATTCCGAACGAAATATTCGGATGGAAGGGTATCCACGATTCCGATTCCCCGTCTTCAAGATGTATTGGAAAACTTGCCAGAAGATACGATCTTTTGCATTGAATTTAAAAGCTGGGATCTTGACGGCCCTCTTCTAATTCGGAAAACTTTAGAAATCGTGATGCACTACCATGCCGAGACCCGAGTAATGGTTTCCTCCTTCTATCCGGAAGCTTTGAAGGAGTCGGCCAAATGGGCACCGGATATTCCTAGGGCTCTAGCTTGGTCTTTGTTAACACCAATGGATCCTGATATCATAGACCAGTCACGGGCATCATGGGTCCATGTTCATAAAGATACTGTACTGCCTCAACTCCAAGCTATACACGCAGGGGGATGGCAAGTGGCCGTATGGGGACTCGAATCGGCTGCGGATATGGCCGGTGTATCCTTTGCCGAGATTGACGCGATTTTTTTAGACGATCCCCAATGGGCTGAAATGATTCCCAGATTGCATCAGGAGGAGTCATAGACTTCGGTAGACAGGAAGCTAGGGATAGGGTGTTCAAAATACTTCTTAAAGAATTCGGCAGTTCGAGGACCATACACCCGGACCTAAGCCCACAGAATTTCCGGAGCGGAAGGGTGTGACACGCCGACTCTACACGGCGGCTCGGCATCAGGCTCAATTGATGATATTTGATTGGATGCGCGAAGCTTTTTTGGATCCTTGGATTGATGGGGTGGGAAATATGCATGGGCGGATTCAAGGAGATTCAGAGTAAACGATTTTGACCAGATCCCATCTGGACACTGTCGTAGATGGTGGAGCCTATGATGGTGCCTATGGAATTATAGCCGGTATTATGGCTTTGCGCGAAATTAAGTCGCGAAGGATATCGGTGAGTTACTACACCCTATTAATCGTCGTCAGCAGTACAGGCCTGCAGGCCAGAACTTGCGACTCCAAAAGTGGATCCGATTGCCGAATCTTGTCCGAATTTTATCCGTTGAGCTGTGGTGGCCAAGTCACGGGTTCTCCATGTGCAGGACAAATCCAACCGCGAAAGTTGGCTAATAAGCGTTGGCGGCTGCTTTCCTCTTGCGGGATATTCCACGTTAACATACGGGGATTGGACTTCACAAGATCGCCACGAGTACCAATCGCGTCTCCGGCAAATAATACACCGTCAACATAGTAAGCTAAATGTCCCGGAGTGTGGCCAGGACTCGCGATGGCCATGACTCCGGCGACTCTATCTTCTGCCGTAATGGTTTTGAAGGAAGAAGGTACCTTGACATGAACAACAAAACCAAACAAACGTTTAATCCCGGGCCTCTTAAGGTTTCCTGTGATATATGGTGCATCGGCAACCGGGAGGAAAACCTGGACTCGAAAGTGTTCGGCTAAGGGGGCTAGATTGCCAATGTGGTCGATGTCGTAATGGGTAATAAGGATATATTCAGGACGCACGTGTTGAGCCTCTAATTCGCGAATAATGGACACGGCTCGATGCGGAAAGGATGTATCAATTAGAACAGGACCTTCACGAGACATGTAAAGGTAAGCGTAACTTCCCTTGGTTGACTGCAGTTGATAGACACTTGCCGTGATTTCTTTCATCGCTTGTCCTCGTTTTTTGGTTCCGTATTCGTAGATTATTTCTCTCTTCGACAATCCCTTCAAGATGAATCTTTTGCAGCGGGAGCTTTCGCATGATATTGGAGCAAGCTCTGAACCGACCTTTAAGTGTGTTGTTTTCAGTTAATTGTAAACCAACGCTCTGAGCTTGCGTAGATCCGCAGATGAAAAAAACAATGAAAGTATAGACGCCACGTTGATTTGATCTTCTACCATCAGGAAGTTTTCTAGCCTGACCACTCACAGTGGGTTGGATCATGCAATGAGCATTGGTTGGCAGGTACTCAAGAATTGTATCGGGCGGATGTTAGGTTCGGCCTTTTCTACGCGGCCCCCTGGTATCGCCTTCTTAACCGAACCACAATACAAGGGTAATCCGACAATAACATGCTCCTACTATACTGGCCGAAACGGGCTATCTGGTTTACTGGTTGGGATTTGCGGGCACAACGCCAAACACATGTTTTTAAGTAACTGCGGTTACCCGTTAGTGATTCTTATCCCGGGATTTAATGAACCACTGACATATCCATTCGTCCCCGAGACTCCTCTATATATCCCAAAGACAGACCATGCGAGTCCCATCCCACCTGTTTCCTGTAAGGTTCTGGGCATTTGAATCATGGGCACCGGGAATTTATGACGATGACTCTTTGGACTTCTGCGAAGACTTTTAACGGATGGGATCAAACGTGGGGGGTACGACGCCTCGTCTGAAGCGCTATCAGTACCTTGGGTTCGTCACAACCATTTATCAGGGTGCAGACTTTTATGGGTCATCCCCTCACTTTGCTCTCACTGAGGGACAGGTTGCATGACATCAAGATTGCTCGCTATGAGGAAAGGAGATGAGCTCACCATGCAGTCGCCAAACATGGGAATGGGTTCTACACACAAATATCCGCGCCGAATGATTATCGCGATGGCAATCATCCTGTCAGGGGTGAATTTGGCTGGCTGCGGCGTCGTTCAGTCCCAAGGAAAAACATCCGTTTCGTCGTCGCACGCGCAAGTCGTGACACTTTGGGAATCACATTCCCCTGCTCTTCCGGCAGGAAAGTCCATGCAAGCACTGGTGGATCAGTTTAATAGGACGCACCAGAAGATTCATGTTGACTTGACAGTAACCAAAGCCAGCCGGAAAGCCTTGGCCGCATTGCCGGTTGGGAATGCCCCCGTGTTGGCTGAGATTAGTCATTATGATGGTAACTACATTAAGGCTCATGTCGTGAAATCGTGGAATCCCTACATTGGCCACGGGCTGTCATTGAGTGTGACACAGTCGCTCTACCATGATATTTGGCATAATGGCGAAGTGAACGGGCAGCATTATCGTTTAGAGGCGGATGCCAAAGTGAGTCAGCTTACCTACAATCAGAGCATTTTTGCTAAGGTAGGTATTCGTCATGTGCCGACAACATGGGCGCAATTGGCGGCCGACGTGAACTTAATTAAAGCCCGGGATCCCCAAGTTGTGCCACTGGCGTGGAAAGATGCCTCCGATTCCATCTTGCCTTTTTTACTCAGTAACGGTGGACATATTTACCAAACGGGATCACAAGAGAAAGCCGCGGCGTTCCGGTCAGCCGCAGCCACCAACACATTTTCCTATTTCCGTGAAATGTATCAACATCATGAGATGATTTTTGGCAGCGGCACAGAGATCCATGCTGATTTTGGAGTGGGGAAGTTAGCCATTGCCGATGGAACGTCCGCAGGCTATCAAAAAAACCTTGAGGCCGCGGGGGGGAAATTTCCGGTCGGGGTGTTTCCCTATCCCCAAGGATCTACCGGGCATACCTCCAATCTAGTCCAGGGTTTGGGTTTTGTTCTCATGAAAGGGCACAGTCAGGCACAAGACAAAGCAGCGGTCGATTTTGTCAACTGGTTTCTTTCACCCAAACAACAAGCCTATTGGGGAGAACATTCGGGATATCCAACCGAAACAGCGGCCGGTTATCACGCTATCCCCTCACGCTTTTTGTCCGAACATATAGGCCTGGTCGTGGCGAACCGTATTTTACAGTCTTCTTATACGATTTCCCGTCCCGTCCCCGACGCCTACAGCGAAGTGCAGGCCGCTATGGACAGTCAATTTTATAATGCGGTCGTTGGGCGTTCTTCCGTTCCCCAAGCTTTGACCACTTTGGAACGGCAAGCGAACAACTATTTATCGGGTAAGTCCGCGCTGTAAAAAGACAGTGAGGTAAACTATTGCTCGTAGGATGAGACTATGGCCATCTCAAAAGGTCATATTGTTTGGCGCTGACCCTTGTCGTCACACACATAGTAACATAGACCAAGTTGTGAATGCGTTGCGAATGAGTGGTCGATTGTTAAAGTGGTGAGATAATCATAGACTCTGCCACGCAGCCTTCCAGATTGAGCCGGAAGGCTGATGTGGTTTTGTCTCTTCTTGTGACCCCACTTGGCCTATTTTTCTCAAGACCCATCGGGATCAAGAGGCGTGGATTTTTTGGAGGCAGGACCAACCTGACCCAGTGGCCGGTGGTTTAAATCCATTGGGGAAAATACCTTTTAAAGTCCGGATTTGCTGACAACACATCAATACATTGCTCTCATGGAGTGTATTAAAACTTCTTGCAAGATCACCGGAATTTATTGGTCTTCGTGCCTGACACACGGCAACCAACGCAATCAGCTCAGGTTCTGTCGCCGTTGGTTTGCGCTGATTCACGCAGCGCGTAGGCAGGGGCATACTTTTGACTTTCCCTAATACATCGTATACGATGTATTAGGGAAAGATGAATCGTACACGATGTAATGGATTTTGTGCGAGGGGAGGCATGTCTTCTGATGAAAGATGCGGAGTTTATCATAAAAACGATTGGTTCTTTAAATCGGTATTTCCAGCGAAGCATCCAGAAGAAAGTAGAACAAAGCGGAGTAACCCTTCCGCAAATGCGCGTTATCCAAGAAGTGGTCAAACACCAAGGTATTAGCATTAAAGATCTTTCATTCACGCTAAACATGAGTCAGAGCACGGTTTCCGGAATTGTTGAGCGACTGATAAACAAAGGCTTTCTCTTGAAGAAGACGAATTCCCAAGACAAACGATTCACCGAAATTTGGTACACGCGTCGTGTCGCTACATTTTTGGAAAAGAACAGTAGCGAATTTGTCAGTGAGGCCCTCAGCGATGCATTAAGTCACTTACAGCCTGCCGATTGGGAAATTATTAAACGTGGAATGCTTTTATTGCTTTCCGCGGTTGAACAGGCTGATAGGAGTATGGGTACGATGGAGGATCATCAATGAATCTCACCCCCTTAAATCTGGTGTGTTGGGGAGCCTTTGCAGTCGTATGGTTTTTGGGAGCTGTGTATAATGCGCTTAAAGCACCCCATACTCTCACGCGACGTGCACGTTACGACTCCCTTATCCTTGTCCTCGTCATCTGGGGAGGTATGCACGCCATTCCGCCCACTTATTGGATTGTTACCCAGTTTCATCTGCTCGCCTTACAAATTGCTGGCAGTTTCTTGTTGGGGGTGTCGACCCTGTACACGTTGTGGTCGCGTGGGATATTGGGGAAAATGTGGGCCAACAATGCTGCAATTAAAGAGGACCATCAATTCGTGACTAAGGGCCCCTATGGGATCACTCGTCATCCAATTTACACTGGATTGTTGGGTATGATTTTGGGTTCGACCTTGTCACTGGGCCAAGGATTAGGTTTCTTGGCGTTCCTTTTGACATTGTTCTTTATTCTCAATAGAATTCGCCATGAAGAATGTTTATTGGTGATGACATTCGGGGAACGGTATCTGGAGTACAAAAAACACGTACCTAAACTAATCCCCGGATGGAAGGGAGAGAAACATTAAGTTTTTCTCCCTTTCTAATTCCCATCTCAAAGAGCACTCAGTTGGTCAAATGGGACGATTTTGAGTGCGTGCAGTCGGCGTAAAAGGGGAGCGTGTTATACGACAATGGCATTTTTCGGTTTCGCGTAGACCGTGTTTGGCAATTGAAAAAAATGGATGAAATCGGCCTCGTTAATGGGAACTGTGATCCGAAAACACATGCCAGACGGTTCCCGTCGTCAAAGTGGTTCGGGAACCCTTGCCGGTTTTAGTGAAATGAGATTGGGGCTATCGACGACCCGCTGCCGTTTTATGATGATGGAGGAGGATCGAGAGTTGCGCTACCTGCCAAAGCCAGACGCTTGCGAACCACATAATACAGTCCTGTAACCACCACCAAAGTCGGAATTCCCGCTTCAAACACAATGGGCATCCCATCCGGAAAGGCCGTGAGCAAGATGCCAATCAGTAAAATAATGCCAATGGCTTCGGACCACGGATGTCCCGGCATTAATACCGGGGATGGCGGTAGCCCCTGAACTTGGCGAATGCGGCGGAAGCGAATATGAGTTGCCAGAATCAGGATCCACACGACGATGGCACCGAAAATTGAAATGCCAAATAGGGTGAAGTACGCCCCGGAAGCTGCCGTGACCGATAAGATGGCGGCTATGGCAATACCTCCTGTCGAGACAGCCAACGCTTGGACCGGGATAGCATGCTTGGAAAGCTGACCCAGGAATTGGGGTGCGTACCCGGATCGAGCCAAGGAGAAAAGCATACGGGTGGTTAAGTAGAGGTCGGTATTCATGCTCGACAGAGCTGCGGTGAGCACGACAAAGTTCATAATAGAGGCAGCAAAGGGAATATGAGCATGTTGGAAAACCAACACAAACGGACTGTGAAGGATGCCCGAATGCACACCGGCTTGAGTCCAGGGAACCACGGCGATGACGATCGCTATACCCAGAACATAAAATAGCGTCAAGCGCAAAACCATGGATCGGGTTGCCCGGGGCAGGGAGTGTTCCGGATTCTGGGCTTCGCCTGATGTTACCGACACCACCTCGACACCGTAGTATGAAAAGATGACCACCAGCATCGCCAGCCAGACTCCCTTGATGCCATGTGGCATAAAACCACCGTGAACCGTCATATTGGCAAGACCGGGAGCAGGGCTCCCACCGATTCCCCAGAAAATGACCCCGACTCCGAGCACAATAAACAGGATAATGGCGGCAACTTTTATCATGGCAAACCAATATTCGAACGTTCCAAAGTTCTTTACGGGACTTGCATTCACTGCGATAAGGGCCAGAGAAAATGCGATGACAAAATAGGCGAGAGGAATGTGTGGGAACCAAAATTGCGCGTAAATTCCGGCTGCGGTTGCCTCCCCCCCAATGGCTACCACTTGAGCTAACCAATAAAACCACCGGATTGTGAAGCCTGCCCAGGGATTCAAGTACTGTTCAGCATATACGCCAAAGGACCCGGCGGTGGGAATCGCTGAACTCATTTCCATTAAGGCCCAGGCTACCAGCAAGGCGACGGCAGCACCGATAACATACGAAATAATCACGGCGGGTCCGGCCAATGAAATGGCCAACGTTGAGCCTAAAAAGAGTCCGGTGCCGATGGCGCTGCCAATGGCCATCATGACGACCTGTTTTGGCGACAGGGAGCGAATGAGTCCCGATTCGCGTTGGAGTGGTCCTGTATCGTCGCGTGTCATGATCCACCTCTTCTGCCAGGGTTTCGGCATAGTTCCGCTAAGCCGCACGGTGAGCGCATTGCATAGGGGGTGGACAAATTCTCCCCGATGGGATATCATGGCGGCATGAAGACATTATCGACTGTTGCATCCTTTTCGCTG
>JAKACM010000134.1 GCA_021821465.1 Bacillota bacterium | reverse complement strand
CGAGGATCCTATGGCGGAGGAATACCGGGACTTGGCCCGCAAAATCGATGCCAATACCCGCCTCAGCATTCCCACCCCCATTACCATGGAGGAATTGGAGCAATTGCTCATGGAATTTGGCCTCATCGAGGCGGAAGATGCCGCTATCGTGGGCCGCACCCGAGCCCAGGAGCAGGCCATTATCGGCCCCCGGATCTAAGCACGCGAAGTAAGGAGGATGTCCTGTGCCAACTAAAACCGAAACGCAACACATGATTGACAAAATCTTAGAGACCTACCCGGAAAAAGCGCGCATAGACCGAGAAAATCACGTCAAACCCAATGACCCCGAAGATTCTCAATGTGCGGTCAAAAATAATATGAGATCACGACCCGGAGTGATGACGACACGGGGCTGTGCTTACGCCGGTTCGAAAGGCGTGGTGTGGGGGCCCATTAAGGATATGGTTCACTTAAGCCATGGTCCGGTCGGGTGCGGCCAATACTCATGGGCTTCCCGGCGCAATTACTCTACGGGAGAGTGGGGACTGAACAATTTCGTTTCTATGCAGTTCACCAGCGACTTTCAAGAACGCGACGTGGTTTTTGGCGGGGACAAGAAACTTACGCAGATAACCAAAGAAATTGAAGAATTGTTTCCGTTGAACCGCGGTGTCACTATTCAATCCGAGTGCCCGATCGGCCTCATCGGGGACGACATCGAAGCCGTTGCCAGAAAATCCACTAAGGATTTGGGGAAAACCGTCGTGCCGGTTCGTTGCGAAGGGTTTCGCGGCGTGAGCCAGTCTTTAGGCCATCACATTGCCAATGACACCATTCGTGATCATGTTCTGGGCAAGGGAGAATTGAAAGAGTCGGGACCTTACGATGTCGTCATCATCGGTGATTACAACATTGGCGGAGACGCCTGGGCTTCTCGAATCACCTTGGAAGAAATGGGACTGAGAGTTATTGCTCAATGGTCCGGCGACGGGACTTTAAACGAACTGGAGATTACCCACAAAGCCAAGTTGAATCTGGTTCACTGCTATAGATCAATGAACTATATTGCTCGGGAATTGGAGAGCCGCTATAACATTCCTTGGATGGAGTACAATTTCTTCGGTCCCACCAAGATCGCCCATAGTCTGCGCAAGATTGCCGGATTTTTTGACGAAACCATCCAAGCTAATGCGGAAAGAATTATTGCTCAGCACAATACGGAGATGCAACAGGTGATTGACCATTATCGTCCTCGGCTCGCCGGAAAAAAGGTCATGCTCTTCGTCGGAGGACTCAGACCCCGTCATGTGATCGGCGCGTATGAAGATCTGGGTATGGAGGTCATCGGTACCGGCTATGAATTCGGACACCAAGATGACTACGAGCGCACCTACAAGCAAATGACAACGGGTACCGTGATCTATGACGATCCGAGTGCTTACGAGTTCGAAGCCATGGTGGATCGACTCCGGCCCGATCTCGTGGGATCCGGCGTTAAAGAGAAGTATGTATTCCATAAAATGGGGCTTCCCTTTCGCCAAATGCACTCATGGGATTATAGCGGCCCTTATCACGGCTACGACGGATTTCATGTCTTCGCACGCGACATTGATATGGCCGTGAATAACCCCGCCTGGGGTCTGGTTAAAGCACCTTGGGAAATAGCCAAAATCCACGGGGAGCAGGGAGGCATGATGTAATTATGGACGACAATATTTCAGTGAAGGACCACAATACCCTCTTCTCCTGCGATGAATACAAAAAGAGTTGGGCTCAAAAAAAAGAGTTTGAGAATGGTGCAGGCGAAGAACAACTCAATCAAATACGGGATTGGACCCGCACTGAGGACTACCGGGAGAAGAATTTTTCCCGTCAAGCCCTGAGTGTAAATCCGGCAAAGGCTTGCCAGCCGTTGGGAGCCCTTCTCTGTTCCATCGGTTTCGAAGGAACACTGCCCCTGATTCACGGCTCGCAAGGATGCGTTGCATACTTCCGCTCCCACTATACTCGCCATTTCAAAGAGCCTTGTGCCGCCGTGTCCAGTTCCATGACCGAGGACGCGGCGGTATTCGGGGGGCTTAAGAACTTAACGGAAGCATTAGAAAACGCCGTAGCCTTGTACCAACCGACTTCCATCGCGGTAGCCACAACTTGCATGGCCGAGGTCATTGGCGATGACCTCGGTGCCTTCATTAAGACAGCCAGGAACAAAGAAGCTATTCCCAAAGATTTTCCGGTGCCCTTTGCTCACACGCCGTCTTTCGTCGGTTCCCATATTACCGGCTACGACAATATGATGAAAGGGATCCTCGAATATTACACCCAAGGCACCAAAGACACGCCCCAAGAGCGAATCAACATCATCCCCGGCTTTGAAACTTATATCGGCAATTTTTCAGAAATCCGACACCTCCTGTCCATGATGGAGACCGATGGGGTTATTCTCTCCGATCCCAGCGAGGTGTTAGATTCCCCGACTGACGGCCATTACCGCCTCTATCACGGCGGCACCAAACTGGATGACGTAAAAAATGCCGGAAATCACCGGGCCACACTGGCCCTTCAAAAATACAGCACGAAAAAAACGATGGAATATATCGCCACGGCGTGGGGACAAGAAGCCATCACCTTGCCTGTTCCGATGGGAATTCGTGGCACCGATCGATTTGTTCAAGAACTCTCCCGCATTACCGGAAAGCCTGTACCCGAATCCCTGAGCCGGGAACGGGGAAAAGCGATTGACGCCATGACCGACTCCACGAATTATCTCCATGGCAAAAGAATTGGCTTGATCGGGGATCCCGACCTGGTTAACGGCCTGTTGTCATTTCTTCTAGAGGTCGGCGCCGAACCGATCCATGTCATGAGCACCAATGGTGACAAGGAATGGGCCGCCGATGCCCAAGGCATTTTGAATGAAAGTTCTTTCGGCAAGAACGCCACCGTCTATCCCGGCAAGGATATGTGGCATTTTCGCAGCCTCTTATGGACCGAACCGGTCGACCTGATTTTGGGCAACACCTATCTCAAGTTTCTGAGTCGGGAAATTGATGTTCCCTTAGTACGCATAGGATTTCCCATCTTCGACCGGCACCACCTTCACCGTTACAGTACCCTCGGCTACCGTGGAATCATCAATCTCATCACCTGGATTACCAACACCGTCTTGGACGAGCTTGATCGGAAGGCGCCTGCGCACTCTTTTGACGCCATTCGTTAAACACATTGACTCTCGGAAAGGAGGGAATAGAATGCCTAAGCAGGACTTATGGAACGAACCGGCTTGCGGACACAACCAAAAGAAGGGAGCCAAACAAAAATGCCCGGCACCCAAACCCGGCGGAAATGCCGGAGGGTGCGCATTTGATGGGGCTCAAATCGTATTGGTGCCCATTGCCGATAGTGCCCATTTAGTTCATGGGCCCATCGCCTGCCTGGGCAACAGCTGGGACAGTCGCGGCTCTCTCTCTTCGGGACCCGAGCTTTATAAAATGGCCTTTACCACCGACATGAACGAAGAAAGTATTGTATTCGGCGGCGAAAAAAACCTCCTGCGATCGATTCTCGAATTGGCGGAAGAATATCATCCACCGAGTATCTTTGTCTATTCGACGTGTGTCAGTGCTCTGATCGGTGATGATTTGGCCACAATTTGCCATAGGGCCCAAGAGAAAACGGGAATTCCCGTTATTCCCGTCGATTCCCCGGGTTTTCTTGGGTCAAAGAATCTGGGAAATCGGGCTGCGGGTCAGGCATTGCTTGACTGTGTGGTGGGTACTAGCGAGCCCGAAGGAGACCTCTCCCGAAGCATTAACCTCATTGGCGAGTATAACATTGCCGGCGAACTATGGAATATGACTCCTCTCTTCGAGCGCTTGGGAATCCGCATTCTTTCCACAATGACGGGAGATGGCCGATATCATCAAATCGCCACTGCCCACAGGGCCAAAGCGAATATGGTGGTCTGTTCCAAGGCGTTGATCAATATTGGGCGCCAAATGAAAGACCAATACAACATCCCCTACTTCGAAGGATCGTTTTACGGCAAGACAGATACGTCCAAGGTGTTGAGAAACATTGCGGAATTAATCGGCGATCCGGATCTCATCATGCGTACGGAATCCTTAATCCGAGAAGAAGAGAGTCTCTTAGACAAGCGCTTGGAGCCCCTTCGCCGACAACTCCGCGGCAAAAAAGCTCTCATTTACACCGGAGGTGTAAAGAGCTGGTCGGTGATTTCGGCCCTTCAGGATTTGGGCCTGGTGGTAGTGGCAACCGGGGTAGGCAAGAGCACAGAAGAAGACAAAGAGCGGATCCGTGATCTTTTGGGCCCGCAAGCCCGCATGATTGAAGATGGCAGCCCCAAAAATCTCTTGTCCGTCATGGCCGAATTCAATGCCGACATCTTGATTGCCGGCGGTCGCAACCAGTACACCGCTCTCAAAAGTCGCCTGCCATTTCTCGATATCAATCAAGAGCGGCATCATACCTATACCGGTTATGAGGGAATGGTGGAACTGGCCCAAGAACTCGTCCATTGCTTGACAAGTCCTGTATTTGCAGAAGTCCGGAGGCCCAGTCCATGGGAATCATAGAGATCTCTACCAAGCCTGTCACCACCAACCCCCTCAAAATGAGCCAACCCTTGGGAGGAGCTATGGCTTTCCTCGGGCTCCAAGACGCTATGCCCCTCTTCCATGGCTCCCAGGGGTGTAGCGCGTTTGCCAAAACCCTCTTAGTCAAGCATTTCCGAGAGGCAATCCCCCTTCAGACCACTGCTTTAAGCGAGGTCACCACGATTTTGGGGGGTACCGACAACTTACACAGGGCTCTTAGAAGTCTTATCAAGAATCACAAACCGCGCGTGATTGGTGTGATGAGTACGGGACTCACCGAAACCAAGGGGGAGGATCTGTTTGGGGATGTCTTGTCCTTTCGGCAACAAAATCCAAAGTGGGCAGACACGGCGATAATTCCCGTTTCCACCCCGGATTTCAAAGGAAGTTTGGAGGACGGGTTTTTTCAAGCGGTCTCGGCCATCGTACGAGATCTCATCAAGACGCCTTTACCCAAACGTCCGGGACAAATCAATATCCTTGCCGGTTCACATTTGACGGCAGGCGATCTTGATCTGATTCGTGACGCTTGTCACTCTTACGGACTGTCCCCGATCATTCTTCCGGATTTGGGCAGTTCTCTCGACGGGCACTTGGCAAAGGGTTTTTCGACCGTCACTATAGGCGGTACGGCACTCGAACAGATTTCAGACATGGCCCGTTCCGAAGCCACTTTGGTGGTAGGTGCCAGCCTTATTCCTTGCGCCCATGTGTTGGCAGAACACTTCCAGATCCCCGTTCTTCCCTTTAAGCGCCTCAGTGGACTAGAACCTTCCGATCGATTTCATGATGCCTTATCCCAAATTTCGGGACAGAAGGTGCCACATAAATTTCGTATCCAACGTAATCGTCTTCTGGATGCGATGCTCGATTCCCATTTCTTTTTCTCCGGAAAACTTGTGGCTCTCGCCCTGGAAGCGGATTTGCTCTTCGCTTTAACATCCTTTTTCCAAGAGATGGGAGCCAATCCCTTCTTGAAAATAGCCCCGACCATGGTTCCATTGCTCAAGGAGCTCAAGGAGAGTTGCTCGGGGAAAATCGTCATAGGAGATTTGATGGACTTGGAAAAGAGGGCTTGGGACAGCGATTTACTGGTGAGCAACTCCCATGCCCGGCATGCGGCTAAACGGCTCGGCAAGGCTCTTCTGAGACGGGGAATTCCTGTTTTTGATCAACTCGGCCACGCCTACCACACTTCCATTCTTTACCCCGGCACTATGGAACTTGTTTTTGAATCCGGCAACTTGTTGATGCAAAGGGAACATTAAACGCAACAGAAAGGAGAGATTCACGATGAAAGTTGCGTTCGCCACCAATGACGGTGAGCATATCAACGAACATTTTGGCTGGACCGAACTTTTTGCCGTCTATGATGTCACTCCCCGCAGCTTCTCTTTAGTGGAACTTCGCCCAATACCTCACACCGAAGATCATGAAGAAGCCGACAAAATTCAACTGAGAGTAGACGTCATTCGGGATTGCGCCATGCTCCACGTTACGGCCATCGGCGGCAGTGCTGCCGCTAAGGTCATTCGAGCGCGTATCCATCCCGTGAAATCCGAAGGAGATCCAACCATTGTCTCGATATTAGAGAAATTGCAAGAGGTCTTACAAGGCACACCACCTCCTTGGTTGCGAAAACTTATATCACAAAATGACAGCACATCGGCCATGGATATTTAATGGTCCATGACCCTCACAGCTGAAAGATCAACTATGTTATACAAGGAGATGATTTAATGGCAGAAAACCCGAACGCTCTGCCTTCCTTTGTGACGGCTTTAATCGCTCAAATCCGAGCAGAGGATTCCTATACCGGACGCCAGGGATTCACGGATGATGTACTGATCAAACCTTACCTTGTCACCTTGGATCAACGCCTCAGGCAGCAGGTGATCGGGGATATGACGGCCGCTCTCACGGCGCGCATTCGTCTCTTCTATCAAACCGCGGCGATAATCTTCGAACGCCACAATGGGCTCTTGGCCAGTGTGATGTATGAAATGTCCCAGGAATCTTTTGGCCGGGTGCTCCTTTATTCAGGCAGTCTGGTGCTCTACACAAAAACTCTTCGCGATGCCAACCGGTTTGGTTTTTCCAGCATTGCGAACTTGGAAGATGAGGGACAGAAAATCGTCACGCAAACTCTCACCGCCTTTAAAAAGTATCCCGAGGTGGCCAGAAACTGAGATGGGCATTCCCCTTCTTTGTTTTAGCTCTACCGAAGGATGCCGATCCCCTCAAGACCAGTGAAGGGAAATCCCTTTTAGAAAGAAGGTTGCATAATGTCAGAGCCAAAGAGTTGGGAGTCATTATCCTCGATAGAAGACTTTCTCGAGTTTTTCGATATTCCCTATGATGAGAGAGTGATTAATGTCAACCGCCTTCATATCATGAAGAAGTTCGCGATTTTGGCGCAGGAGATTACCGAATCCACATCGGATGCCATTGAACGACTGGATGCTTACCGCGAAGCTTTGGTCAAGGCTTACGAGATCTTTTTAACCTCTTCTGCGACCAAAGAACGCCTGTTTCAGGTCCAGCACCGACACGACTCTCCTCCGGTTCACTTTCTCGGCGTCTATGAAATCAGAAATCTTGCGAAAATCCCGGAGATATAAGATTCCTTGGCTCAAGAACGAACTTCTCCGTGTTTTTCATCTGCCTCAGTTGAGGATCTCTGCAACCCCGTTTGGCGAGATTTAGTGATCTGTGTCGTTGCCTGAACATGAATCGCTGACATTTATGTCTGGTCTTGACACCGAAAGCGGCCATCAATCCCTTGTCAACAAAGAACAGCTAGTAGGGTAAGCACAGATTTCTGTTAGGGGAATTATGGGAAAAATTTCGCCTAAGGCGTGTGCCTAAATTACCGGCTTTTGGGAGCTTAACGGGGTTAGGGATGACTCATTAAGTTATTCAAAAGGTTCACCAATGCTATGGCAATGCCCCCTGATTCAGCCGGCCGCATTGTTCTAGCGTCAATAACGCTCCTTTGGACAAAAACAACTGGGGTAATCCGACTCGGCACAAACTAAACGGCCCCTTATGAAGAGATGTCAGGACATTGGAGGGAATCATGGACTCTGTATTTGAATTCGAGATAGATCAGCCGGTACGCATCACCCGGATAATTCGTAATGACGGTACCCATCCTCAAGGGGACCGGGGAAGCATCCTAGCCTATCCCGAACAGAAGGGAGTCGTTATTGGTCGCGGGTTTTTTCTTCAGAACATTGTCGTCTATTCCATTCGTTTGGAGAGCGGGATCACCGTAGGGTGCATGGCAAAAGAGTTAACCCCTTTTGAGGAGCGGGACCCTGTTGAGAAGAAATAGGCTCAATCACGCGTTGAATTCATCACCTTACCTTTGATTAGTGTCCTTCTCAAAAGACCCAATGTATTCTATTCAGAACCGTCAGATAAACCGTCCGAAATCAAGGCGATCTTTACGAAGAGGTGATAACAACGGAAATATTTGATCTTACCGTTATCGGCGGCGGCCCGGTTGGACTGTTCGGAGCTACGATGGCCGGGCTTCATGGGATGAAAGTCAAAATCATTGAAACCTTGACTGATCTTGGAGGCCAGCTCCATGCCCTCTATCCGGAAAAACCGATTTATGATGTTCCGGGATTTCCGGCCGTCATGGCTAAAGATCTTGTTCGTGCCCTCATCACCCAAATGAGGCGCTACGGTCCTGTTATTTGTACCCGTGAATCGGTCGAATCGGTAACATCAAAAGACGGGGTTTATTGGCTTCATACCGATAAAGAGACTCACGGGAGCCGGGCCATCTTATTGGCCGTGGGCATTGGATCTTTTACCCCGAGAAAGCTTCCCGCAATCGGGGCCGACGACTACGAAAACCGGGGATTATATTATTTTGTACCGGAACTTCAACATTTTTCGGATCAACGGGTCTTGGTAGTGGGAGGAGGAGACACCGCGGTGGACTGGGCCCTATCAATCAGTCAACATGCTCGTCATGTTGACCTGGTCCACCGCCGCAACGAATTTCGCGCTCTTCAAGAAAGTGTGCGACAACTTTTACAAACGCCCAATATCACCGTACACACACCTTGTCAGCTAACAGAAATTCTGGGAGACGACGCCAAAATTACCGGTGCCGTTCTTAGTTCTCAGCCAAAAAGGATCATAAAAGTGGATTGTATTATCGGTGCTCTGGGCTTTCATCCCGACTTGGGACCGATCAAAAGATGGGATCTCGATATGGTCGACGGGAACATTAAAGTATCCTTAGATACGATGGCGACCACACGACCCGGAATTTTTGCGGTCGGTGACGGCATATCCTATCCCGGCAAGGTCAAATTGATTGCCACCGGTTTCGGCGAAGTAGGAATCGCCATTGCCCAAATACGCAGTTATTTGCACCCTGAGCTGAAGGGTCTGCCTCACAGCAGCAATTTGAAACCCAGCAAAATGGTTGCTGAAATTCCGTAAAGACAGCAGTTGGGAACGGAAGACCCTCCGATAATTCTCCTCAGCTTGCAGACAGCTGATTGCTATCAAACACAAACGGCCGGACGCTATTACTCTAAGGTACCGGCCATTTGTGATTACCCTTTACGTCGCGGGATTTCTCATGGGGATATGGCTCAAAAACTGAATTACACCGCCTGCATTCCCACGTTATCACAATGAAGCTCTTAAGCCCCCTTGAGAAGAACCATTGCCCGTCTCTCACAGAAAAAGAGAGCCGGCATTATCCCTCTGATGTGAGGATAGATGCTTCAGCTGGCTTCACTCTCAATTCCTACACTGAGTCTCTAAATCTCTTCGTTGTTCACCGGGAAAAAGGGAATCAAGAAGACTGCGGCCAAGGCTTACTTGGACTTCATATAGGACATGCGGAGACTTTAAAGTCCATAAGTTCCGCCGCCGGGGGTCCTGGCGGAAGTATCTTGAGGTTCAGAACGGTCCCTACTCAGAATGACTATGAAGACAATCGTCGCGTTGGGACGGAATTTGCCGAACAAAAAAGGCTGAAAGTTCTCCTTATTTGGGACTATATAGAGCAAAAATCAAGCATCCTATGGACCTGGTACACCATCTCTGAGGTGATAACATAGTTTGTGAAAGGATTCACCAATAAGAAGGAGCGTGAGCCTCATGAGTATTTCTGAGGAAAGAACGATGACTGAAATGGGTACAGAGCATATCCGTAGGATTCAAACACTGCGCCTGTCCTTGGTATTCTTTGCTTTATTAGATGTCGCCGCGCACTTATTTGCTTCACCGGGCGCTACGCCCATTGTGTCTTACTGGATCGACATTGAAACCGCAACATACGGACTGATTGCCATTATCTACCTGTTAGGACTCCGCAAGTTTTATGCTCCGCCTATTCTCTTCACGGCCTACAATTTGTTTATGTATTTCCTCTCGGGTTTGACGGCCTTGCCTTTTGGGATTAATAGCCAACCTTTAACCGGCCATGTTCAATTTCTTGCTTACTCATTTGGTCGAGGATTCTCTATGATTGCCTGGCTCTATCTACTGGTGGTAGGAATCATCATGCTCAAACAAGATCCGGGCAGCCAATTAAACGACATGCTAAAAAAGAGTTAAGAGATGCCAGCTGCTATGACACGGGCTATGATGCAGCCAAACGGTATGCGAAAGGCATTATAGCATACCGTTTGGCTTTTGGATCATCCCTCTATTCTCATGCAATCTTTCTTGGCCACAGGAAAATCTCTTTCTGTCAGGCTCTTTACTCTTACCCCCTACGACAAATTTGGCATAAACCCCTCCGGAATTATCGGTAAAAGACGGCTTTCCCGGCCCAGGCTCAGTTCGGGAGACGTCTTCCTTGTCGGTCCCTCGATATTGCGAAACGAATTCGCCCCATACCAAAAACGTGACAATGCCCCGTGGCCCTATACGAAATAGAGTGCGGATCGAATCACTCTCTTCGTTCTCTTGAAGAAGAAATGCGACGATCAACCATCCTGCCCAGATCCGGGCGTCGACTCTGATTCAGAGTATTGTGGGAGAATTCGCAATGACCGACGCGGTAACGAATTTTGGCCACTGGCCCGCAATCAGGTACGGCACAGGAGAAGTTTTGCCTGCTTCATGGCCGTGTATATGACTTTACCTATCTCACCTGCCACGGATTGTGATGATGCCAGGAGCGGTCGATTTACCTATCTACAGATAATCCCTGTTGGCACCCTAAAGTAGGGGGATGCGTTGAGATTTCTATCAAAGGTTGTGTGAACCTATCATATTAATTCACTGCACAACCAATTCCATCGGCCTTGTTAGCAACTGACTCCGGAACGAAAAAACGCGGCATTAATTTCACTAAATTCCTTCCATTCTGCCGGCAATGTACTCTCTTCGAAAATGGCACTAACAGGGCATTGTGGCAAGCAAGAACCACAGTCAATACAAACTTCGGGATTGATAAAATATTGATTGGCCGTCTTTAGACTCTGAATGCAATCCACCGGACACACTTCAACACACTGTCCGTCCTTGGTGTCAATGCACGGTTCGGCAATTACAAAGGCCATATCCTTACCCTCCTTGCTCCGCCGTCTCTTGATTTTCCTATGATTTGTCCCTGCGTAACTTCCTGGAAATGTTCTCCTCGGTCTATTGTCAATCTTTCATAGGAAAACCATTGCTTTGATCGTGCCGAGTCGACTTTGTTTACGTTCCTTACACCTCACTGGCTTAGATCCGGGGGCCGATAATGGCCTGCTCTTGGGCTCGGGTGCGGCCCACGATAGCGGCATCTTCCGCCTCGATGAGGCCAAATTCCATGAGCAAGTGCTCCAATTCCTCCATGGTAATGGGGGTGGGAATGCTAAGGCGGGTATTGGCATCGATTTTGCGGGCCAAGTCCCGGTACTCTTCCGCCATAGGATCCTC
>JAKACM010000133.1 GCA_021821465.1 Bacillota bacterium | reverse complement strand
TCGCCAATGCGAGACCCATACGTCCCCCTCTAGCCTAATCGAGCAGGAAAATCTTGTCCAGTTCTTAAAAAGCGCTCCCAATTTTTTAGTGAGAAAAATCATCAAAAGTTACCCGTAATGAGTATAGACCCCGCGTTTTTGGGAGAGGGCAATCCCTTCCCGCTGGCGTTCCCGAATCAAGACTCACTCAAATTCCGCAACGGCTCCCTTGACGGATAAACGCAACTGCGACAGCGGCACATCCTCTCCCGTAAAGGTGAGATGTATCTGGCAATGACCCTCACAGTGAATCAAGTGGCGTTTTATGGGGCACCGGATCTGATTATGCCATTGCGGTGTCGGCCGCCGAAACCAATGACCTCACCACTTTTCCCAAAACGGGCATAAGTCCCCCTATCCGTTGGCAGGGGCTCGTATGGCGAACGCAACCAATCTTAAATATGGCATATGTGTCTATGGCCTCTGTGATGTTGTTGCTATGGCATGTGCGGCAAGCCAATCGGCCGACGCCGTGTGTGGCAAAAACACCCATGTTAGTAAGCACTGGAATCGTAGCCAGCCTTGTGTTAGTGGGCTGCGGGTTGAAGGAGTGTCAAGGCCGCCCTCTGAGAACAAAACGCATCATGTTATCGGAACCGTTCACACAAGTGAGGAGGCGAGACCATACCAAACCAATCATCGTCTTCGAGACCTGGTTCACAGTCATCCCTGTCGGGATCAGTGGGCACTCCAGGAATTTCATCTTGTGAAAGTTCTCATTCACGATCCTCACCCATTTCAACGGCGATCTCAAATCCGCTAACGTCACAAATCCAAGAGAAAATAAACCCAAGCCGTTTACGGCGTCGCGCACGGCACAATCAACTGCTCCCAACCATGTCGTTTTCATGATAGTCAAACCACCTCTCACGACGTTCCCTACTACACGCTCTACCATTGTCCGCCGCAACTTCCAAGTGTATCGGGTTCTTGACCGATCCGGCAAATCAATTGGGGACCACCCCTTGGGTCAACAGACTCAGCCATCAAGTCCATTGCTTACATTAGGCCCGAGGTTTCTCCATGGATCTCTCTCTCAATCCCAAGAAGGCGCAATAAAGTGCCATCTTAAACCCCAGGGGTTAGAGTGAGATCGCCCGCTGCAAACAAAAAAAGTCGTGAGCTTTGCTCACGACCTCTCATGGGGTATTAGCGAAATTAGGCAATTTTAAAAGAAAGATAGGGATTGCTCATTTCCATCGACGATCACGGTTTTCGTTTCCAAGTAAGCTTCTAATGCATCAGGGCCCAGTTCCCGCCCAATGCCACTGTGTTTATAACCGCCAAAAGGAGCGGTAGGCGACAAAATCTGATAGGTGTTAAGCCAGATTGTTCCCGCTTTGATCCGGCGGGTCAGCCGCATTGCCCGTTTGACATCTCGGGTCCAAATGCCCGCAGCCAGTCCATAACGCGTCCCGTTGGCCAGATCCAATGCCTCCTCTTCGTCATGGAAGGGAATAACGCTCAAAACCGGTCCGAAAATTTCTTCCTGGGCAATAGCCATGCCCGGCTTGACATCGCTGAAAATCGTAGGTTCCACGAAGAATCCCGGCCCCTCTAACGCTTTCCCACCTGTCATGAGTACGGCTCCCTCTTTAGTGCCTTGTTCAATATAAGAGAGCACCCGCTGTTTTTGGCTTAAGGAGATAATAGGACCTAAATCCGTGCCAAAATCCTTGCCGTTTCCCACGCTCAAAGCCTGAGTCCGAGCCGTCAATTTTTCAACGAATGAGGAATATATCGTATCTTGGACCAAGACGCGGCTTCCCGCCTGGCAAACTTGCCCGGAATAAAGATAAACCCCAAACAAGGCTCCGGACACCACCTCATCCAGATCCACGTCCTCGAAAACGACTTGGGGGGATTTCCCTCCCAATTCCAACGTAATTCGCTTGAGAAAAGGGGCGGCATGGGTCATAACTTCGATCCCGGACTCCGTTTGTCCCGTAAATGCAATTTTCGGTACCTGGGGATGACGAACTAAGGCACGTCCGGCCTCATCCCCTCCCGGCACCACATTCAACACCCCCGGAGGAATACCGGCCTCTTGAGCCAAGTCAGCCAAAGCCAGAGCGCTCAAAGGAGTTTCCGGAGCCGGTTTTAAAACAACGGAGCACCCGGCGGCCAAGGCCGGTGCCACTTTCCAAGAAGGCATCAGCAAAGGAAAATTCCACGGCGTAATAACCCCCGCCACACCTATCGGCTCCTTAAGAGTCATGAGAAGATATTCTCCTTGGGGCCCCGGCAAAGAGAAAGGCAATGTGCGACCTCCGGTTACCGGTATTAGGGAAGCAAAATAATCAAAGACATCTGCCGCCATAGGAATTTCCAACCATTGGGCGAAGTTTACGGGCATACCGTTTTCTTCCACCATAACATCGGCCAACTCGTCTCGATGTTCACGAAGCAGTTGTGCCAATCGTCCCAGAGTTCGGCCGCGTTCCAGGGGATCCATATTCAGCCAGGAGCGCTCTTTTAAGGCCGCATTGGCGCTGTCTACGGCGTCGGCAATGTCCTCCGAACCGCCACTGGCCGCACGGGCAAATATTTCTCCTGTGGCGGGATTCAAATCATCGAGCATTTCATTTCCTTGTGGTTTTACCCATTCCCCACCGATAAAACATGCTTCTTCATGTTTTAAGGCCATTGATAATCCCTGCTGCCAAAAGCACAGACAAAAGTACCCAAACTAAAGTGTTCTTGCTTCGCCTTTTATCGAGTGAGGGCGACACATTCCTCCGCTTGCTCGAGAGTGACCTCCTTGAGCTCTATGTCCATCACCAAACCACACGGTTTATACCGATAGGCTCTATCCGACAAGCACAATCAAATTTTTGTGTCCCCAAAGAACATAATTTGCTGGCGGGATAGAATTGCGAAATCTTTTTGAGATCCATGCCGAAATTCACACAGGCATTCAAGAATTTCGTGGTGAAATCATAAAACCTCGGTTTGGGACGGCTGGCTCAAATGGCGATTCTTGTCATGCGGATAATATTCAAATCTTCTAGGGTAATATACGCTGGCTTGGTTGTCGTCAGCTTATGCACCCCATCCGCACGACATTCTCAATACAGACCTAGCCTGGGGTATTTCTTCCACCTCCAGTAGCAGGTTTTTCACCTCTTTTCCTTCGTATTTTCTCGGTAGAACTGGTTGTTTTTTGGTAACGATTTCTCCATCCGGCGCATCATGGAAGATTGATTCAACTTGGTGAACAGCTAACCACCTCAATCGCCAGGTCTTTGATCCTCCAAATCGCCCACTACCCGCGTTCTTTGGCAGGGGCTTATTGACTCATTTTTTCGGTGTTGCCATATTAGCCGATGTCTCCCGGATCTTCTATTTTCTTGATCCGATTCTGTATAATTCCCTTCTGTGTCTCTAAAACTCTATGACTCCTCTTGCGACGGTTCCTTGGGTCAATTCCCGGAAGGCTTCATTGATATCCTCCAGGGCATAGCTTTGTGATACCAGGTCATCCAGGTTCAGTTTCCCTCGTTGATACAACCCTAAAATGCGAGGAATGTCGACGGCGGGAACTGACTGCCCATACCATGACCCGGTCAGGATTTTACTTTGGGAAGGAAAGGAAAAAGCATTCAAGGACACATCCAGATGGGGCGGAGCAACGCCGACAATAACTGCCATTCCCGCTTTGCGCACCATTCCATAGGCCGCTTCAATCGTCTCTGTTCGGCCGATGACTTCAAACGCGAAATCGGATCCTCTTCCCTGAGTCAAGTCCAGGACAGGAGTAATCAAGTCGTCGGTCTGAGAGGCATCAACAAAATGCGTCGCACCGAATTTTTTCGCCAGATCTTTCTTGTTGCCGTTGGCGTCAATGGCGATAATGGGATCGGCACCGGCCAAGTGGGCGGCTTGGATAACGTTAAGTCCAACTCCTCCGCAGCCAATCACGCTTACCGAATCCCCCACCCCCACCTGAGCCGTATGGACCACGGCTCCGAATCCCGTTGTCACCGCGCAGCCAACCAATGCGGCCTTGTTCAACGGAATCGAGGGATCAATGGGTATGACCCCCGTATCCGGAACCACCGTTTGTTCAGCAAAACAAGACGTGCCCAAATAATGATAAAGGGGGCCCTGGTCCCAATGAAGACGCATGGCATTGCCCGGCAAGCTGCCCGATAACTGAATGTTGAAGGCTTCATCGCACATATCGGGCCGCCCTTTCAGGCAGTAAAAACAATGACCACAACTGGGTATCCAGGAAAGAACCACGTGATCGCCCGGTCTGATCCCGAAGACATCTTTTCCGACTTGTTCGACGATACCGGCCCCTTCATGCCCTAAAATTGCCGGCAGAGGCACAGGCAAGTCACCTTGCATCACGTGCCAGTCACTATGACAGACTCCCGCGGCGGCCATTTTGACCGAAACCTCTTTGGGCCCCGGGTTGTCCAAAGCCACATCCCTTACTTGAAGCGCTTCATTAGAGTCCACGAGTACCGCTGCACGCACTCCCCTCATCCTCCTCTTTGTTAGAATTTATAGTCCTCGGCTACAAATTTCCGTAATTTCCGGTCGTCGGCAGCCAATCCACCCATGGACTCACGAGAGTCCTTTACTTTGGCGGACCTGATTGTAGACATCATATAATGGCGGCAAGAGCGGAATGAGCTTCAGAGCCTTGGTAATGCCGCCTTTTGCCTTCACTTGTCCACGGGCTAGGGCATTAGGGATGTCCATGTGTCCGGACCAGAACTGATGGCCAACATCCGCCGAAGACTCAAAACTGACATCGGCCTTCGGCAAATCTTGATGAAAGGTCATAGACATGTAACTCCCGTCATCGTTCGGACTAAGTCCGTCCATCAGCACCGTTAAATCAGGATGGTGATAGACAAATGCGACCACGAGACCGGCTTCATGCAAACTTTTCGCGGCGTCGGAATTCTTGACCCGATCGGCCACTTCACGCAATACGTCAATGAATTCTTCGGCATTTTGATAGGTTGCCATCAATCATCAGCCCTTTCGCATACGGTTAATACTTTCTGGTTTCCTTGTCACAGCTCTTTCGGTTCTGATCCGACATTTACAACAGTTTAGGGATTGTCGAGTCCACTTGGACATCCAATAAATAGGGCTCTTTTAAGGCCCAAGCTCTTTGCAATTCCTTTTCCAAATCGGAAGGGTTATCCACCTTCACCGCCTTGATTCCCATGCTTTCGGCCAAGGGGACAAACTCTATATGCCCCACACTTAATCCGGGGGCAGTAGCTAAATGGCCGGGATAAAGACTCTGGGTCAGGCTTTTCAAAATGTTGTATCCGTGATTATTTAAGATCACGATGATGATGGGCAGATGCCATTCGTTAATTGTCCACAAAGACTGCATGCCATAGAGAGAAGCCCCATCTCCCAAGACTGCGATGACGCGCCTTTGTGTCTGAGCCAATTGAATTCCCGCGGCAGCGGCGAGGCCCCACCCCAAAGCGCCATTGGAGGCGGTATAATATGAGCCTCGGTTGGAAAAGGGGAGGATTTTGCGCAAAAGCAGGCTGTGCGACACCGATTCATCGACAACGATTGCTTCCGTTGGCATACTTTGCCCAATAGCATAAAGAACGTAATCTGATCCCATCACGGCTCGTTCCCGAGCAGCCGTAGATTTTTGTTCGGCTTCTTGCAGAACAATTTCAGGCAGTTCGGGTTCTTTGGGAGCGATTTTCGCAAGCAGTGCCTGCATAGCTGGTCGCACGGAACCATAATAACCCTTAGCGGCCACAGAACGAGCCAAGTACTCGGGATCCGAGGAAATATGATGCACTGGGGATGTCCATTCCCGTGATCCGGGAATATAGGGGTAAGTTAAAAAGGCTGGAGCACCTATTACCACCACTGTATCGTAAGGGGAAAGAATCTGGATGATGCTGCTCATTACGGGATTCAAAAAGCCTTGGAACAAAGGATGCCGGTTGGGAAAGCCCATGCGCATGGACAAAGGAGCTCCGTATACGGGACAGTCCAATCTTTCCGCCAAACGTACCGCCTCGTCCCACCCATCCTCCTTGTCTACTTCGTCCCCTATCACCAATACCGGAAGCTTGGCTGTGTTCAATATCTCGCCCAACTCATCAAGGCCTTCCGGCACACTATGATAGTCGACATTCCGGCGTGGGTTCCACGTGGTTTGCCCGTTGAGATAGTCCATGGGCAAAATTACCGCGGCAGGCCCCCCCGGAGGCCGCAGAGCTTCATGATAGGCCCGTTCCAGAGCCGGCAGTACATCTTCGGCAGATGTCGGCTGATAGCTCCATTGCGCTATTGTAGAGGCCCACGGAACCAAATTCCCGTAAAGCAATGGTTCCACAATATGATGGCGACTGTCTTCTTGTCCTATCGTCACAACCAAAGGACTCCGGTTCTTTCGGGCGGTCATTAAGGCTCCCATCGCGTGACCGAGCCCCGGTTGCGAATGCAAGTTGACCACGGCGGGCCTGCCCATGGCTTGAGCATAGCCGTCTGCCATGGATACGACCTGACTTTCCTGCAGACCTAAAACATATGAGATTGTCTCCGGCCAATCGACTAAGAAAGGAATTTCCGTCGAACCGGGATTCCCAAACACATGGGAAATATGATGATATTGCAACCACTCCTTGATTCCCTCGCGGACGTTCATGACGATCCCCCCACATAGACATTGTCAACAGGACGATGGTCGAGAAAGCGGAGAACATTCTGAATGGCGTCTTGAGCTATTCGATTTTGGGCCTGAATGGTCACACCGGCACCATGAGGGGTCAGAAGAACATTGGGAAGTTTTAACAAGGGGTCATCCAAAGCCGGCGGTTCAGCATTCAGCACATCAATGGCCGCCCCCAGCAATTTACTTTCAAGGGCTGCAATGAGAGCATCGTTGTCTACCAATTCCGCACGCGCCGTGTTGATAAAAATACTGCCGTCTTTCATGGCCGCAAATTCTTTTGATCCAACAGTATGGTACAAATCAGGATTAAATGGCAAATGCACCGAAATGATATCGCTAGCCTGGAATAAGACGTCTTTGGTGACGAAACTTAATCCCCATATACGTTCCTGATCGGACGGAAGTGGCTTGAGATCGTGATAGAGAAGAGTCACTCCAAAAGGCAACAGGCGTTTCGCTAGTTCCTGGCCAATGCGTCCCATACCAAATATGCCAAAAGTCTTTCCCCCCAAATCCTGAGCTTGTCCCATCCATTGCGGCAAATCCCATTTACCTTCCCTCAAATCCGTGTGCGATGCGACCAGAGGGCGGAGCAAGGCAAAGGCTGACATCATCACATGTTCCGCGACGCTTTGGGCATTAGCCCCGGCTACCGCTGCCACGATAACACCCTTCTCGGCACAGGCCTCCAGATCCACGTGATCCACACCCACTCCCGCCACTTGAATGAATTTCAGCCGTGGCGCTGAAAAAATATCTTCCCGAGTGACGGGCACAAAGGCTGTCGACACCAGAATATCTGTGGATCTTAAGGCCTTAGCCTGATCTTCGTGAGTGAGAACGACATTGATCTCATGTCCTTGAAACAGTTGGCGGAGCACTCCCGCTTGTTCGCCGACACGGGACGATGGAGGTAAAACGACCGTGAAGTTCATAGATACACCCCTCCTCGTCATTACGGTATCAAAGTCCTCTCGACTATGAGAACGCAACTAGTTGTCATTTTATTGAAAATACTGAACAGAAACCTTATTATAAAAAGCAAGCGGAATAGAGTGTCTGAATGCCTCGTATGTCGGAGGATCTAGCGTGATGAAAGTTGTCAGAACCGAACCTAAAAAATTGTCCGGATATTTGGCTGATCGTCGACACGATAGAAATCTTTCCCAAGAGACATTGGCAGAACTGGCAGGCTGTACACGACAGTACATCGCTCAATTGGAAGCGGGCTCTCGAGTCAGACCCTCTTGCCGAATTGCGACGGGGCTAGCCAATGCTTTGAACCTTCACGGCCAAAGCCGGATAGAATTTTTGGAACTGGCAGGTTATGGCGGCGGGGAGGAATCGGCAACCGATTGGTCTCAATTGACACAAGCCGCACAAAGTGTGATTGCCTCGTTCACATACCCGGCATATATTCATGACAATCTTTGGCGACTGTACGGATGGAACCAGGCTGCCGAGCGGCTTTTTGGCGTGTCTCCCAGTCAAGTGGTTCCTTATTCTACATCACTGATGGAATTCGTTTTCGATCCCGAATTCCGTCATCATATTGTGCCATGGAATCCGTGGGCTCGGGCTCTACTCAGCCAATTCCGACACGATTGTCGAGCCATATTGCAATTGCCTTCCAGTCGGGAAGTCATGAAACGCCTTAGGCAACTGCCTGATTTCCGCCGGATGTGGAACAGTTGTGATCCCGTGGCCGACGCCGCTCCTTTGTTGCCTCTGACCTTTTGCAAAGACCATAAGCCGATTAAACTGACGATTGTACGCATGCAATTCCCTGGCCCTCCTGATCTGTGGGTCAATGTCTTTGTGCCACTGCCCTTGGAATCGGCATCGGACATGCCCCAAGCTCTCAGCGAATGCTGGCGTCTCACCATTTCGCCGGGACCCGGAGTATCTTTGTAGCTAAGCCGGAAGCACCCTGCCGGTTTTTGACCCTTTTTGCTGCCCGATTCGTCACGAGAAGAATCGTATTATATAACAGCCCTTTGTACGGGAAAGAGCCAAGGAGGCCACACAATGCATCATCTGCCATCCATAAGAACCTATCGCGGTATGGTCTATTCCTACTATCTTGATCATATGGGGCATATGAATGTGCAATACTATGTTCATTTGTTTGATCAAGCTACCTGGGTACTGTTCGATATGGCTGGGCTGACCGGTTCATATTTTTCCGCCACCGGTTCCGGAATGGCGGCATTGGAACAGCATTTAAGCTACAAACGGGAAGTGTTTGCAGGCACGGTGATCACTATAAGCACTCAAGTCTTGGAAGTTGGCACGAAAACGATTCGTTTCTTACATACCATGCGTGACGGTGACGAAGAGGTGGCCACCTCTGAAATTTTGGGGACCCATTTTAATCGCGATGCGCACAAATCGATCCCACTTCCCCAGGAGATTCACGCGGCGTTCCAGAAATTTCATGAAAAAGGAGAGCAAGTTTCGTCTCCGAACGAATCTCTGCGAGGACTATAAAGCTCTGAGCCCATCACTTAATACCATTTCAACTTGACACATCCGAGATGGGGACGGCGATTTCATTCGTCTGTCTTTGAAGATTTGTTCACGAAGTTCGGTCTTTTCCGGGATTAGCCATTCTCAAGACTCGGGACATGGAACGGCTCCCGATGGGTGGCCTACAGTGGCCTTAGCATCTGATTTCCGCAAGTATCATGTTCTATATGCATTATCCGGAACTTGTCCAGGATTTAACGGCCAAACGCAGCAATCACCCAAGAAAATACGAGGTGTTCACACTCAACTTTCCGAACATCAATATCGGCTCAAGATCTTGCTCCGCCTAGACCTATGGATGGAAATTCACAAGAGAGAATGCCTTCGCCCGACTATAATGGTTCTCACCAAAAATCCACGAAAAATGACATAATAACTCAGATGGCCCAAGATTCCAGTCTCACGGCATTTTTCCACGCATTTGACTTAGAGGGCCTGATGAGTCAATCGATTGGCCGTTATGGTATGATTGGGATACGGATCCGCTGTAAGAGAATTGTCAGACGCCTTGATTGCCAGATAATTGCGGACAGATACTTCCTCATATATACCCGCAGTTGAAACCAAGGTTCGACATGTACTACCATAAAATTGATTGTCGATCATTTCTGCGGTTGAAAGAATAATAATGCCATGACCGAATAGACCTGATGATCTATGATAATCTGATACACTGATGGTTCCAAGAGGTCGACAGGCACGATTTCACGCACATGACAAGATTATGGAAACAAGGGATCCGATGAATTTAGGGAATTAAGGCGAGTGATCAGTGCCTGACGAGGCTATAAGAGTCCGGCCAAGCAAGTTTACTCTCACTGACTTTCGATAAAAGAGCTTGGGAAGTTCGTATGCGGAGAGACATTGCTGCACCACTTCTCTGTCGATGGTCCACAAAATTCCGAAGGATAATGGCAAGCTTATCACTGACCCGCTTTGAAGGTGCTAGGCCTCCCAGGGTTCTTCGAGTTGTAGTTGCCATAATAGAGAAGGAACAGAACACACTTTCCGTGGGCCCCGGGAATCAACGTCTCAGCCTAAAAATTTGAATGTGTTCACATCTCTTGAGAAAGGAAGACGAAATAATGGATAGAAAAGACTTGCGCGCTCGCCTGACACCCCTTCAATTTGCCGTAACCCAAGAAGCGGCCACAGAACCCGCCTTTGACAACCCATATTGGAACAACCGTGAAGAGGGCATTTACATCGATATTGTTTCCGGCATTCCGGTTTTTTCTTCGGCCGATCAATATGACAGCGGATGCGGATGGCCCAGTTTCACCAAGCCCTTAAACGTTCAGGAAATCACCGAGCGCACCGATCTCACTTACGGCATGATCCGAACCGAAGTGCGCAGCCGTCATGCCAATTCCCATTTAGGCCATGTCTTCAATGACGGTCCTGCGAAAGAAGGAGGTTTACGTTATTGCATCAATTCAGCTGCACTGCGCTTTGTGCCCGTAAGCGAGATGGAGGCACAGGGCTATGGGGAATACCTCTATCTTTTTCATCGCCCTTAACGTAGTGCAAGTGCGAGAATGCCTGTTCTTTTCACCAGGCTGACCCAGGGAACCATCCAACATCTTATGACGAGGCCTCGGGAGATGGTGCCATATTGTCCTTGATTGGCAAACATAAAAACGGAATAGAGATCTTTGGACTATATGAAGGTACGTGACTCGCCCATTATTAATTAACGGATGGTCTATAGAAATGGATTCCGGCCTCGTCTCAAACACGGTTCCCTAGTGTCGACCATCCCCCAATGCCTTCAAGGCTGTCGGCATTGGCGCAAAATTGAACGTAACCTCCCGCGAATCACGTCAATTCTCTGCTGACCAATGAACACGAACACCGCGGATAAAGACATACCGTCCTCGTGATCTGATAGGGAGACTTGGAAGCCTAAAGTCCCGGGTTTTATGTCTGGACAACCCCGTCGACTCCAAAGTCGGCCTAGTTGACCACCCGTCTCGATTCTAATTGTGAAGCAGAAAAGAAAAAAGAGCCCAGGCTTTCAGTACAGAGGAATTCTTGCCCCTTTTTCCCGCCTCATTATTCATGAACAGGGCGAATGACTCGCCGTGTCTTAAGATCATTCACAGTCTTCGATCCCGTCAAAAACATTGCCACTTGAATCTCAGTCAAAAATTGCCGTAAAACCTCAATCACCTCTTTGGTCCCTGTTGTTGCCGGTTTCAACAAAGGGTATGCCAGCCCCACGAGATTTGCCCCCAGTGCCAATGCCTTGGCCGCATCAAGACCATTACGGATCCCTCCCGACGCAATCAGGGGAAATGTGGGGAGGACACGGCGACAAAGAATCAGGCTGCGGGC